>JADGHI010000263.1 GCA_019689515.1 Acetobacteraceae bacterium
GCGCGCACCGCCGGCCGCCGCCGTGGACGGAAAGGACGAGACGCAGACCGCCCCGCCGCGCGGCCCGGTCGCGGCGGCGGCCGGACTTCTCGCCTTTGCCGGCGGCGTGGCGCTGCTCGGCGTCGCCATCCTCACCACCGTCTCGGTGCTGCTGCGGTGGCTCGCGGGCGGGCCGATCAAGGGGGATTTCGAGCTGGTCTCGCTCGGCTCCGGCCTCGCGGTGTTTGGCTTCCTCGCCTACGGCACGCTGACGCGGACCAACATCCTGGTCGATAGCTTCACGACGCGGCTGCCGCGCCGGGCGAATCACGCGATCGACGCCGTCTGGACCCTGATCTGGGCCGGTTGCACGCTGGTGCTGGCCGAGCGCATGGCGGTCGGCGCGGCGGAGGCGCTCGCCAGTGGCACGCGCACCATCGGCCTGCTCGGCGTGCCGATCTGGTGGGCGATCGCGGTCGGCGCCCTCTGCTTTGCGGCGACGGCCGCGGCGGCACTGTACTGGGTCACGTGCCTCGTGCGGGGCCGTGCCTGATGGCGCCGGAATTCGTCACCGCCGGGACCGCCTTCGCCGTGCTGCTCGGGCTGATCGCGATCCGCGCGCCGGTGGCGCTCGCGATGCTGGTGGTGGGCGCGGGGGGCTACTACCACATCGTCGGGCTCGGCCCTCTGCTGAACTACCTCAAGACGACGCCCTTCTTCCTGTTCTCGAACTACACCCTCTCGATCATCCCGCTGTTCATCCTGATGGGGGCGCTGGCGGAGCGGGGCGGGCTGGCGCGCGACCTGTTCGCCGCCGCGAACGCGCTGGTCGGGCACCGGCGCGGCGGGATGGCGATGGGCGTGATCGCCGCCTGCGCCGGGTTCGGCGCGGTGTGCGGCTCCTCGGTCGCGACCACGGCGACCTTCGGGCGCGCGGCCCTGCCGGAACTCAGGCGCTACGGCTACGAGCCGGGCTTCGCGACGGGGACGATCGCGGTCGGCGGCACGCTCGGCATCCTGGTGCCGCCCTCGGTGATCCTGGTGGTCTATGCGATCAGCACCGAGCAGAACATCGCGAAGCTGTTCATGGCCGCGCTGATCCCGGCGCTGATCGCGACGCTGTTCTACATCCTCGCCATCGCGGTGCTCGTTCGCCGGTGGCCGGCGCTCGGCCCGCCCGCGCGCGGCGCGGTGCCGCCGGAGCAGAAGCGCGAGGCCCTCCTCAACGTCATCCCGGTGCTGGCGATCGGCGTCGTCGTGGTGGGCGGGATCTACGGCGGCATCTTCACGCCGACCGAGAGCGCCGCGGTCGGCTGCGTGGCAACGCTCGCCGTCGGGGTGCTGCGCGGCACGCTGCACGCCCGGCAGGTGCGCGAGGCACTGCTCGCCACCGCCGAGACGACGGCGATGATCTTCGCCATCCTGCTCGGGGCGGAGGTGTTCAACGCCTTCCTCGCGCTCTCCCAGGCGCCCGACCTGCTCTCGGTCTGGATCACGGAGCAGGGCTGGCCGCCCTACGGGGTGCTGGCGGCGCTGCTGCTCGCCTACATCGTCCTCGGCGCGGTGATGGACGAGCTGGCCATGATCCTGCTGACGCTCCCGGTGTTCTTCCCGGTGGTGACTGCGCTCGACTTCGGGCTCGCGGGACAGGAGGAGACCGCGATCTGGTTCGGCATCCTGGTGCTGATCGTCGTCGGCATCGGGCTGACGGCGCCGCCGATCGGGCTCAATGTCTTCGTGATCAGTGGCCTTGCGCGGGACGTGCCGATTGCGCTGACCTATCGCGGCGTGCTGCCCTTCCTGGCCACGGACCTGGTGCGGCTGGCGCTCTGCGTCGCCTTCCCGGTGCTGAGCCTGTGGCTGGTGCGCCTGCTGAGCTGAGAGTGAGGACTCCCGATGGACCGACGTGACTTCCTGGGTCGCGGTGCGCTCGGTGCGGGGGCGGCCGCGGCGATCGCCGCGCCGGGGCTCGCGGCGCCAGCCCTGGCACAGGTCTCGCAGCCGGCGCTGCGCTGGCGCCTGACCTCCTCCTACCCGAAGAGCCTCGACGCCATCCATGGAGCGGCGGAGGTCTTCGCCCGCACCGTCGCCGAACTGACCGACGACCGCTTCCAGATCCGCGTCTTCGGCCCCGGCGAGGTGGTCCCCGCGCTCCAGGCGCTCGACGCCGTGCAGGCTGGCACGGTGGAGGCGGCGCACACCACCTCCTTCTTCTACACCGGCAAGAACGAGGCCTTCGCCATCGGCACCGGCCTGCCCTTCGGCCTCAACACGCGCCAGCAGAACGCCTGGATGTACGAGGGCGGCGGCATCGAGGCGCTGAACGAGCTCTACGCCAAGTTCAACGCCTATGGCCTGCCGCTGGGCGCGACCGGTGCGCAGATGGGCGGGTGGTTCCGCAGGGAGATCCGGACGGCGCAGGACCTGCAGGGCCTGAAGATGCGGATCGGCGGCCTCGCCGGGACGGTGCTGCAGCGCCTCGGCGCGGTGCCGCAGCAGCTCGGCGGGCCGGACATCTACCCGGCGCTCGAGCGTGGCGTCATCGACGCGGCCGAGTGGCTGGGCCCTTATGACGACGAGAAGCTCGGCTTCCACCGCGTCGCGCCGTACTATCATTACCCCGCCTGGTGGGAAGGCGCGGCGACGACGCACCTCTTCGTCAACCTGGAGCAGTGGAACGCGCTGCCAAAGAGCTACAAGGCCGCGATCCGCACCGCCTGCGCCGAGGCGACGCACTGGATGGTCGCGCGCTACGATATCCGCAACCCGGACGCGATGCGCCGCCTGATCGCCGGCGGCACGCATCTCCGGCCCTTCACGCGCGAGGTGCTCGACGCCTGCTGGCGCGAGGCGATGGCGCTGGAACAGGAACTCGTCGCGCGCAACCCGGACTTCCGGCGCATCCATGAATCCTGGTCGAAGGCGCGCGACGACATGCGGCAATGGTTCCGCGTGGCGGAACTGAGCTTCGACAACTACGTCGCGCTTGCCTCCTCGCGGCGCTGAGCGGAGGCGGTCGGGACATATCCCCGGCAGGCTGCGCCGGTTCACAGGCGGCGCGTCCCGGCCCAATCTGTGCGGCCATGCCTCCTCCCTCCGTTCCCAGCGCCCTCGTGATCGGGGCCGGAATCATGGGCCTCTCCGCCGCCTGGGGTCTCGCGCGGGCGGGCTTCGCCGTGCGCGTCCTGGACCAAGAATTTGCGCCCAATCCGCGCGGCGCCTCGGTGGACCATCACCGGCTGATCCGCCACGCCTACGGCGCGCGGCTTGGCTACATGCGCATGGTGGACGCAGCCTACGCCGCCTGGGACCTGGTCTGGGAGGAGATCGGCGAGCCCCTGCACGTGCCGACCGGCGTGGTGGCAATGGCCGAGGCGTCGGGCACGGGCTGGATCGCGGAGAGCCGCGCTGCGCTGCGCGGCGACGGGCGCGAGGTCACGGACCTGACGCCCGAGGCGCTTGCCATGCGCCTGCCGATGCTCGCGACCGAGGGCATCGCGGATGCCTTCCACCTCGCCCCGGGCGGGGTGCTTCTGGCGCGACGCATCGTCGCCGCCCTCGCCGATCGGCTGAAGCGCCGTGGCGTGGTCTTCGAGCGGGTCCGCGCCGTGCGGCTGCATCCCGATGTCGCCGGGGTGGAGCTGTTCGACGGCTCGGACCGCGTTGCCGACCTGCTGGTCGTCGCCGCCGGGCCCTGGGCGCCGCAGTTGCTGCCGGAGGCGGTGGCGGTGCAGGCCGGCGTGATTCCCTCGCGGCAGGTGGTGGTCATGCTGGAGCCGCCGGCGTGCCACCGCCCGGCGTGGGAGGCCGCGCCGATGCTGCTTCTGCGCCTGACCGAGGAGGGAAGGGGCTTCTACGTGGTGCCGCCGGTGGAGGGCACGCCGCTCAAGATCGGCGACCACCGCTTCTCGCTCGCCGGCGACCCGGAGGCCGATCCGCGCGAGGCGACGCCCGCCGAGGTCGAGGCGGTGCTGGCGCTGGTCCGTGCCCGGCTGCGCGATGCCGCCGACTACCGGGTCCTGGAAGCGCGCGCCTGCTATTACGACGTCGCGCCAGACGAGCGCTTCGTGGTCGAGGCGCTTACGCCGCGCTGCTTCGTGATGTCCGGTTTCAGCGGCCACGGGTTCAAGTTCGGCCCCTTGCTCGGGCTGGCGCTCGCCCGCGCGGCGTGCGATGGCGCCCTTGCCGCCGGGCTCGCCCACTGGGCGGCGGGCGAGGCACCCCCGCCGCCCGGCCTGCTCGCCGATCTCGAAGGGGAGACCAACGTCGCATGACCGCCGCCGCCACGACCACTGCCGCGGAGGACCTTGCCTTCGGCCTCGCACAGGTCGTCGGGCTTCCGGCACTGACGGCAGCCGCCGGTGCGCCGCTCTCCGCCGAGGACATCGCCGCGATCATCGAAGAGGCGGACCGCTTCGCGCGCGAGAAGGTCGCGCCTGGCTGGCAGGAGGCGGACCGCCACGGTGCCGTCTATGAGAACGGCGTGGTGCGCACGCCGCCGCACTATCCGGGGCTCTACCGCGACTGGATCGAGGCTGGCTGGCAGTCGCTGGCGGCGCCGACTGAGTTGCATGGCGTGGCGATGGGCGGACAGGGGCTGCCGGGTGCGCTGTGGAGCGCGGTGCAGGAGCTGATGCTGGCGGCCGATGCCTCCTTCGCGCTTGGCCCGCTGCTCACCGCGGGGGCGATCGACCTGCTGTGCCACCATGCGACGCCGGCGCAGGCGGCGGCCTGGCTGCCGCCGATGATCTCCGCGCGCTGGTCCGGCGCGATGTGCCTCACCGAGCCGCAGGCGGGCTCCGACCTCGGCGCGCTGCGCTGCCGGGCGGAGCCGCGCGGGGACGGGACCTATGCGGTCACGGGGCAGAAGATCTTCATCACCTGGGGCGAGCAGGACTGCTCGGAGAACACGCTCTATCTGATCCTTGCGCGGCTGCCGGACGCGCCGCCGGGCTCGCGCGGAATCTCGCTGTTCGGGGCGCCGAAATTCCTCGCCGATGGGCGGCGCAACGGCATCCGCTGCGGCGGCATCGAGCGGAAGATGGGCATCCACGCCTCGCCCACCTGCGTGATGCTGTTCGAGGAGGCAGAGGCGGAACTGGTGGGCGAGCCGCATCGCGGCCTGCCGGCGATGTTCGCGATGATGAACAACGCCCGTCTCGCGGTCGGCGTGCAGGGTGTGGCGCATGGCGCGCGAGCGTTGGCGCTGGCCGAGGCCTATGCGGCGGAACGGGTGCAGTTCGGCACCCCCATCGCGCGCATGCCGGACGTGGCGCGGAT
Source organism: Acetobacteraceae bacterium (assembly GCA_019689515.1). Lineage (GTDB taxonomy): Bacteria > Pseudomonadota > Alphaproteobacteria > Acetobacterales > Acetobacteraceae > Caldovatus. The sequence continues at coordinate 5,260 of JADGHI010000263.1, forward strand.
GCTGGCCGAGATGCGCGCGACGACGCTCGCGGGGCGGCTGCTGGCGCTGGAGGCATCCGTTGCAGGAGATCGCGCGCGGCTGCTGGGCGACGGGGCGGCGGAGGCGCGGCTCGCGCTGCTGACGCCGATCGTCAAAGCCTGGTGCACGGAGCGCGGGGTGGAGAACGCCTCGCTCGGCATCCAGGTGCATGGCGGCATTGGATTCGTGGAGGACACCGGCGCGGCGCAGGTGCTGAGGGACGCGCGCATCGCGCCCATCTACGAGGGCACGAACGGCATCCAGGCGATCGACCTCGTCAGCCGCAAGCTGGCGCGCGACCAGGGCGCGACCATGCGTGCACTGATCGCGGAGGCGCGAGGGCTCGACGTGCGGCTCGACGCGGCGCTCGATGGCTTCGCGCGGGCGACGGAGGCGATGCTCGCGGCGCAGGCGCGGGATGCGGACGAGGCGCAGGCCAGCGCCGCGGCCTATCTTGACGCTGCCGGCTGGGTGTTCGGCGGCTGGATGCTGGCGCGCGCGCGCGCGGCGGATGCGGCGCGCTATGGCACGCTGGCGGAGTTCTACCTGCGGCGCCTGCTGCCGCGTGCGGCGGCGCGCGGCGCGGAGGTCGAGGAAGGCGGGGCGGTGCTGGCA
>JADGHI010000264.1 GCA_019689515.1 Acetobacteraceae bacterium
CGACATCTCGACCAGCGAGGCGGTCTTGATGTGGTCGCGCGGGCCGATGCCGAAGCTCTCCGGCGCGTAGAGGGCGGCGGCCGCGACGAAGACCGCGGCCATGCCGACGAGCGAGTGGAAGGCCGCGACGAGCTGCGGCAGCGCCGTCATCTGGATGCGCTGCGCGATCACGTAGCCGATCGCGCCGCCGACGGCGAGGCCGAGCAGCACCAGGGCGATGCCGCCGCCCGCCATGCCCGGCCGGAACAGCGTCGCGACGATCGCGATCGCCATGCCGACCATGCCGTAGATGTTGCCCTGGCGGCTGGTCTCCGGGTGGGAGAGGCCGCGCAGCGCCAGGATGAACAGGACCGAGGCGATGAGGTAGGCGAGGGTGGAGACGGTGGCGCCCATCGCCTCAGCCCTTCCGCTTGAACATGGCGAGCATCCGCCGCGTCACCAGGAAGCCGCCGAAGATGTTGACGGCGGCGAGCACGGTGGCGAGGAAGCCGAACACCACCGCGACCCAGCTCCCGCCGAGGCCGGTGGCGAGGATCGCGCCGACGACGATCACCGAGGAGATCGCGTTGGTCACCGCCATCAGCGGCGAGTGCAGCGCCGGCGTGACGTTCCACACCACGTAGTAGCCGACGAAGCAGGCGAGCAGGAAGATCGTCAGCAGGTAAAGGAAGGGCTCGGCCGCCTGGGCGACAGGGGCCACCGTGGCGGCCGTGGCCTCTGCGGCGCGGCGCGCCTGCTCGGCAAGGTCGAGCGCGCGCTGGGCGGTCGCGGCCGCCTGGTTGGCAAGCTCGGTCGGGTTCATTCGGCTGGTTCCCCCCTCACGCGGCCTTGGCCGGCGCGAATTGCGGATGCACCACCTGTCCGCCGCGCGCGAGCATCACGCCGCGCACGATCTCGTCCTCCTCGGGCAGCCTGGGCGCCTTCGCCTCCTTGTCCCAGAAGGTGGAGAGGAAGGTGAGCAGGTTGCGGGCGTAGAGGGCGGAGGCGGCGGCAGGGATGCGGCCCGGCCAGTTGGTGTAGCCGAGAATCTTCACGCCGTTCGCGGTGACGACCAGCTCGCCCGGCTTCGTCAGCGCGACGTTGCCGCCGGCGTCCGCGGCGATGTCCACGATCACGCTGCCCGGCTTCATCGAGGCGACCATCTCCTCGGAGACGAGCTTCGGCGCGGTCCGGCCCTGCACGAGGGCGGTGGTGATGACGATGTCCTGCTTGGCGATGTGGCCGGCGACGACCTCGGCCTGCTTGCGCAGGAACTCGGCGCTCATCTGCCGCGCGTAGCCGCCGGCGGTCTGGGCGGCGCGGCTCTCCTCGTCCTCGTGGCCGACGAAGGTGGCGCCGAGGGACTTGATCTCCTCCTTCGCCGCGGGGCGGACATCGGTGGCGCTGACGCGGGCGCCGAGGCGGCGCGCGGTGGCGATGGCCTGCAGGCCCGCGACGCCCGCGCCCATGACGAAGACGCTGGCGGCGGGGATGGTGCCCGCCGCCGTGATCATCATCGGGAAGGCCTTGTCGTAGGCCGCCGCCGCCTCGATCACCGCGCGGTAGCCCGCGAGGTTGGCCTGGGAGGAGAGCACGTCCATGGACTGGGCGCGGGTGATGCGCGGCAGCAGCTCCATGGCGGCGGCGTCGATGCCGCGCTCGGCATAGGCGCGGGCGGCGGCCTCGTCGGCGCCGAGCGTGCCGATCAGCAGCGCGCCGCGCGGGATCTGGGGGAGCTCCTCCTCCGTCGGGGCGCGGACCTTGAGGAGGATGCCCGCCCCGGCGAGCGCCGCGGCGGCGTCGGGCGCAATCTCCGCACCGGCCTCGCGATAGGCCTCGTCGGGGATGCCGGAGGCGAGGCCTGCCCCGGTCTCGACCACGACCGCCGTGAGGCCGAGGCCGAGCAGCTTCTTCACCGTCTCCGGCGTGGCGGCCACGCGCGTCTCCGCGGCGCGGCGCTCCTTGAGGACTGCCAATCGCATGCGCGTCGATCCCTGAACCTGCCGCAACTAGCGCGAGGACGGCGCGGGTGGCAAGGCGCGGTGGCGCGGCGATGCGGGCCGGCGGCGTACCGGCGCCGGGTCAGGGGGTGCCGGCGAAGCGGACGACCTCCCCGAGCCGCGCCTCGCCCGGCAGGCAGAGCGCAACGAGCGCGGGCGCGACCTGCGCCGGCTTCACCAGGGTCGCCGGGTCCTCGCCCGGGAAGGCCTGGGCGCGCAGCTTCGTCGCCACCACGCCGGGGTCGAACAGGTTCACGCGCAGCCGGGTCTTCGTCACCTCCTGCGCCCAGGTCAGCACCAGGTGCTCGGCCCCCGCCTTCGTCGCGCCGTAGAGGCCCCAATAGGCCCGCGGCTCGCGCACGCGGCCGGTGGTGACGAACACCGCGCGGCCGGCGTCGGAAGCGCGCAGCGGCGGGTCGCAGGTGCGGATCAGGCGCCAGGCGGCGCTCATGTTCACCGCGACGGTCTGGGCCCAGTCGTGCGGCTCGATATGCGCGACCGGGGTGAGCTTGTTCAGCACGCCCGCGGCATGGACGAGGATGTCGAGGCGGCCGAAGCGGGTAACGACGCTCGGGCCGATCGAGTCGATCTTCTCGGCATCCTTCACGAGGTCGAGCGGCAGCAGCGTCGCGGGCCTGCCGCCGGCGGCCTGGATCGCGTCGTCGGTCTCCTCGAGGCCGCCCTGGGTGCGCGCGACCAGCACGCAGTGCGCGCCGAGCCGCCCGAGCTCCACCGCCGCCGCGGCGCCGATCCCGCGGCTCGCGCCGGTGACGAGCGCGACCCGGCCCTCCAGCGGGCGCGGGGGCGTCGCCGCCGACTCGCTCATTGCGTCGCGTGCAGCAGCGAGAGCTGGCGCTCGCTGTTGTCCTGCTGGTCGGTGAGGGGGATCGGATAGTCGCCGGTGAAGCAGGCGTCGCAGAAGGCGGGCCGCGCCGGGTCGCGCCCCGGCTTGCCGAGCGCGCGGTAGAGCCCGTCGTGGGAGATGAAGGCGAGGCTGTCCACGCCGATGATGCGCGCCATCTCGTCCAGGTCGTGCGTGGCGGCGAGCAGCTTGGACCGCTCCGGCGTGTCTATGCCGTAGTAGCAGGAATGGGTGGTCGGCGGGGAGGAGATGCGCATGTGCACCTCGGTCGCGCCGGCCTGGCGCACCATTTCGACGATCTTCTTGGAGGTGGTGCCGCGCACGATCGAATCGTCCACCAGGACCACCCGCTTCCCCGCGAGCACGGCGCTGTTGGCGCTGTGCTTGAGCTTCACGCCAAGGTGGCGGATCTGGTCGGTGGGCTCGATGAAGGTGCGGCCGATGTAGTGGTTGCGGATGATGCCGAGCTCGTAGGGCAGGCCGGCCTCCTGCGCGTAGCCCATCGCCGCCGGGACGCCCGAGTCGGGGACGGGCACCACGACATCGGCCGGGACGCTGCTCTCGCGCGCGAGCTCGATGCCGATGCGCTTGCGGGCCTCGTAGACCGGCGTGCCCTCGACGACGGAGTCGGGGCGGGCGAAGTAGATGTACTCGAAGATGCAGAAGCGGCTCGGGTTGCGGCCGAAGGGCTTGATCGAGCGCACGCCCGCATCGTCCACCACGACGATCTCGCCGGGCTCGACGTCGCGCACGAACTCGGCGCCGACGATGTCGAGGGCGCAGGTCTCGCTCGCCAGCACCCAGCCCGCGCCGGCGCCGTCACCCTCCTTCACCGGCAGGCGGCCGAGCACCAGCGGCCGGACGCCGAGCGGGTCGCGCGCGCCGATCAGCGCGTGGTTGTGCAGCGCGACGAGGGAGTAGGCGCCCTGCACCTGCTTCAGCGCGTCGATCAGCCGGTCCACGACGGTGGAGTAGAGGCTGATGGCGATCAGGTGGATGAACACCTCCGAGTCGGTGGTGCTCTGGAACAGGCAGCCGCGCCGGACGAGGTTGCGCTTGAGGACGTGCGCGTTGGTCAGGTTGCCGTTGTGCGCGACCGCGAAGCCGCCGAACTCGAAGTCGGCGTAGAGCGGCTGGACGTTGCGCAGCGCCGTCTCGCCCGTGGTGGCGTAGCGGTTGTGGCCGACCGCGGCGCGGCCGGGCAGGCCCGCCATCACCTTCGGGTCGCTGAAATTGTCGCCGACCAGGCCGAGGCCCTTGTGGGCGTGGAAGCGCGCGTTGCGCACCTCCTGCCCGCCGCCCTCCAGGCTGACGAGGCCCGTCGCCTCCTGCCCGCGGTGCTGCAGCGCGTGCAGGCCGAGCGCGGTGAGCGCGGCTGCGTCGGTGGCGTCCCATACGCCGAAGACCCCGCATTCCTCGTGCGGCTTGTCGTCGTCCGGCAGGAGGAGGCGACTGCGATGCGTCATGCGCGGCATATCCTCACGTCCGGTCGCGCGCAGGCGGGCGCAACAGGTCGTTCAGGCCGGGAAGCGGGCGCTCCGGCAGGTCCTCGAGCCCCGGCCGGATCTCCGGGGGGAGCTGGTCAACCAGCCAGCGTGCGCCGTCGGCCACGAGGGGCAGGGCGCGCGCCTCCCGCACGTCCGCCGGCCAGCGGTCCATCGGGAAGAAGCGTTCAGCGAGGATATAGGCGAGCACGACGACGAACGCACCCCGTGCGAGGCCGAATACCAGCCCCAACGCACGGTCAACCCCGCCGAGGACGGAGCGTTCCACTTTCGACGCGATCCAGGCGACGATGATCTTGAGCACGAGCAGCACGACGAGGAAGACGCCCCCGGCGGTGACCGCGTTGGCGAGCCATTCCGGCTCGACATGCTCGCCGACCAGGGGGCGAATTTCGGGCCAGGCGAGGAAGGCGGCGACGACGGCGCCTATCCAGGCGCCGATGCCGAGCACCTCCCGTACCAACCCGCGGAAGAAGGCGAGGATCGCCGAGACGGCGAGGATCGCCAGGACTACGCCGTCCACCCAGTTCATCGCGGAGGCGGTATAGCGGGGCGCGGCGGCGGCGTCATCAGTCCCGCTGGGGCCGGGCGCGCACGCGCTCAGGGCGGTGCGGGCGCGGCTCGGCGGCCTTGGCTCCGGCCGGTCGGCAGGCTGGCCGGCCGCGCCACGGCGCCCCCAAGCGGGGCGTTGCCCTAGCGCTGCCGCAGCAGCCCGGCCCGCTGCGCCGCGGTCCGGGTCCACTCCCGCTCGCGCGCCAGGAAGGCCGAGAAGCCGGCGGGGCTCGCCTCCTCCTCGCTCGCCATCTCGCTGCCCGTCTCCTCCAGCCGGCGCCGCACCTCCGGATCGGAGACGGCGGCCTTGAGCGCGGCGTGCAGCGTGGCCATCGCCTCCGCGGGGACGCCGGCGGGCGTGAACAGGCCGACGAAGGAGGCAGCGCGGAAGCCGGGGACGCCGGATTCCTCGACCGTCGGCAGGTCTGGCGCCACGGGGAGGCGGCCGCCGGAGGTGAGGGCGAGAATCCGCACCGCGCCGTCGCGGTGCAGCGGCAGGACGGTGGCGACCTCGACGAAGGCGCCCGCCACGGTCCCGGCGATGAGGTCCGGGGTCAGCGCGCCGCCGCTCTGGTAGGGCGCGTGGGTGATGTCCGCGCCGGTCGCGGCGTTGAACATCTCCAGCGTCAGATGCCCGGTGCTGGCGACGCCGGGAGAGCCGAAGACGAGCCGGCCGGGATTGGCCTTGGCGTAGGCGATGAGGCTCGCGACGTCGCGCGCCGGCTGGTCGCGGTGCACGGTGAGAGCAAGCGGGGTGCGCACGATGAGCCCGAGCGGGGCGAAGTCGCGCTGCGCGTTGTATTCGAGATCCGTGCGGGTGAGGGGATTGATCGCCATCGGCCCGTTCGAGCCGATCATCAGCGTCAGCCCGTCCGGCCGCGTGCGCGCGACTGCCGTGGCGGCGACGCTGCCGGCCGCGCCGGCCCGGTTCTCGACCACGACGGGCTGGCCGAGCCGCTCGCTCATGCGCGATTCTTTCCCGC
>JADGHI010000265.1 GCA_019689515.1 Acetobacteraceae bacterium
CCGTGCAGGTAGAGGTAGTCCTGGTAGCGGTTCTCCTCGAACCACTGGCGCGCGACCTCGGAGGCCTTCTGGCCGATGGTGACGACCTGCAGGCCGATCACGTCGCGGTTCTCCGGCCCGTCCTCGATGTCGCGCACGAAGTCCGCGATGCATTCGCCGTCCGGCTTGGGCTGGCGCGGCAGGGTGAAGCGCGCGACCTCGGTGGTGCCATCCGGCTCGAACAGGATCAGGTCGTTGCCCTGGCCAGCACATTTCCAGTAGCCGTAGATGGCCTGGGGGCGGAGGATGTCCTGCTCCTCGCACAGCGCGAGCATGCGCTTCAGCACGGGGCGCAGCTCCTGCTTCGCCCAGCCGAGGAAATCCTCCAGGGAGCGGCCCTGCTTCCGGAAGCCCCACTGGAATTGATAGAGGCTGCGCTCGTTGATGAAGGGCACGATCGCGCGCGGCGAGGCGGAGAGGATGCGCGGCCCCCAGAAGGGCGGCGTCGGCACCGGCTCGCCGGCCGTGAGGCGGCGGCGGCGCTCCTGGGCGTAGTTGACGTCCACCGGGGCGAAGCCGCGCGGATCGGCGACGCCGAGGGTGCGCTTCTCGTTGCGCGCCTTGCCGCGGCGCTTGGCCTGCACGGCGGCCAGGTAGTCGTCGAAGGCGTTGCCCGTGACCTTGTCCATCAGGTGCAGGCCGTCGAAGGCGTCGCGGGCATAGGCGACGCGGCCGCAGGCATAGGCGCGGACGCAGTCCTCCTCGACGTAGTTGCGCGTCAGCGCGGCGCCGCCGAGCAGGACGGGGATGTCCATGTTGAGGCGCGACATCTCCTCGAGGTTCTCGCGCATCACAACGGTGGACTTCACCAACAGGCCGGACATGCCGATGGCGTGCGCCCGGTGCTCCTTCGCCGCCGCGATCATGTCGGCGAGCGGCACCTTGATGCCGAGGTTGATCACCCGGTAGCCGTTGTTGGTGAGGATGATGTCCACCAGGTTCTTGCCGATGTCGTGCACGTCGCCCTTCACGGTCGCGAGCACGATCGTGCCTTTCTCCTGGCCCTCGACGCGCTCCATGTGCGGCTCGAGGTAGGCCACCGCGGCCTTCATGGTCTCGGCGGACTGCAGCACGAAGGGGAGCTGCATCTTGCCCGCGCCGAACAGGTCGCCGACCACCTTCATGCCGTCGAGCAGGATGGTGTTGATGATGTCGAGCGGCGGGTAGCGCTTCAGCGCCTCGTCGAGGTCCTCCTCCAGCCCCTTGCGGTCGCCGTCCACGATGCGGTCCTTGAGGCGCTGCTCGACCGTCTCGGCGCGCTTCTTCGCGCTCGCATCCGCCGCCTTGCGGCCGGCGAACATCTCCAGCATGCGCTGGAGCGGATCGTAGCCCTCCCGCCTGCGGTCGAAGATCAGGTCCTCGGCGACCTGCACCTCCTCCGGCGCGATCTGGTGCAGCGGCCTGATCTTGGAGACGTGGACGATCGCGCCCGTCATGCCGGCGCGCACGGCGTGGTCGAGGAAGACGCTGTTCAGCACGTGCCGCGCGGCCGGGTTGAGGCCGAAGGAGATGTTGGAGAGGCCGAGGATGATCTGGATGTCCGGAAATTCCTCCCGGATCATCCGGATGCCCTCCAGCGTCCAGAGGCCGAGCTTGCGGTCGTCCTCGTTGCCGGTGGCGATGGTGAAGGTGAGTGGGTCGATCAGCAGGTCGCTCCGCGGCAGGCCGTGGCGGTTGCAGGCGAAGTCCACCAGGCGGCGGGCGATGCGGAGCTTGTCCTCCGCCGTCTTCGCCATGCCCTGCTCGTCGATGGTCAGGGCGATCACCGCGGCGCCGAACTTCTTCGCCAGCATCAGCCGGTCGTGCGCGTGCTTCTCGCCGTCCTCGAAATTGATCGAGTTGATGATCGGCTTGCCGCCATGCAGCTTGAGCGCGGCCTCGATCACCGGCGTCTCGGTGGAGTCGATCACCAGCGGCGCGTTGACGCTGCTGGTGAAGCGCTTCACCACCTCGGTCATCTCGGCGAGCTCGTCGCGGCCGACGAAGGCGGTGCAGAGGTCGAGGGCGTTGGAGCCCTCCGCCACCTGCTCGCGCCCCATTGCCACGCAGCCGTCCCAGTCATGCGCCGCCTGGCGCTCGCGCCAGGCCTTGGAGCCGTTGGCGTTGCAGCGCTCGCCGATGGAGAAGTAGCTGTTCTCCTGCCGCAGCGGCACCGCGCCGTAGAGGCTCGCGACCGAGGGCACCCACACGGCCTTGCGCGCCACCGGCGCCGGGCGCGGCTGCCCGAGCCTCCGCAGCATCGCGTCGAGCGCCGCAATGTGGGGCGTCGAGGTACCGCAGCAGCCGCCGATCAGGTTCACGCCGTCCTCGCGCACGAAGCGCTCCATCCAGACGGCCATCTCCTCGGCGCCGAGCGGGTAGTGCGTCTTCCCGTCCACCAGCTCCGGCAGGCCGGCATTCGGCTGCACGGAGATCAGGCCTGGCCAGTTCTGCGACAGCCAGCGGACATGCTCGGCCATCTCCTGCGGGCCGGTCGCGCAGTTGAGGCCGATCAGCGGCACGTCCAGCGCCTGCACCACCGTCGCCGCAGCGGCGATGTCGGGGCCGACGAGCAGCGTGCCCGTCGTCTCCACCGTCACCTGCACGAGGATCGGGATGTCGCGCCCGGCCTCCGCCCGCGCCGCCTTGGCCGCGTTCACCGCGGCCTTGATGTAGAGCGTGTCCTGGTTCGTCTCGGTCAGCAGCGCATCCGCCCCGCCGGCGATGAGGCCGCGGCACTGCTCCGTCAGCGCCGCCTCCAGCGCGTCGTAGGCGATGTGGCCGAGGCTCGGCAGCTTGGTGCCCGGCCCGATGTCGCCGATCACCCAGCGGTCGCGCCCGTCGGCGAAGCTTTCCGCCGCCTCGCGCGCCAGCTCGACGGAGCGCTTGTTGATCTCGAAGGCGCGGTCGGCGAGGCCGAACTCGCCGAGCGTGACCGGCGAGCCGCCGAAGCTGTTGGTCAGCACCATGTCGGCGCCGGCCTCGAAGTAGCCGCGGTGGATCTCGCGCACCAGGTCGGGGCGGGAGAGGTTCAGGACCTCGGTGCAGTTCTCCTTTCCCCAGAAGTCCTTCTCGATGTCGAGCGTCATCGCCTGCACGCGGCTGCCCATGCCGCCGTCGCAGAGCAGGACGCGGTCGCGGAGGGCTTCGAGGAGATGCGGTCGGGCCATGCGGCGGCGCCCCTTCGGAAAATCAGAATGCGAGCACGGAAACGGGCCCGCGCCGGCGCCGCGCGGACCACAGTCGCACCGGGATGGAACCGCCCTCGATGGCGACGGTCGCGGCGGGCACGCAGCCCACGGCGCCAAGCCAGCCGGCGAGTGCGGCATCGTCGAAGCCGGGCCAGCGATGGGCGAAGCGGCCCATCACGTCGGTGCGCTCGTGCGGCGCGAGGTCCACCACCAGCAGCAGTCCGCCGGGCACGACGACGCGCGCGGCCTCGGCGAGCGCCGCGGCAGGGTCCTCGGCGTAGTGCAGCACCATCTGCAGCGTCACCACGTCGAAGGCGGCGTCCGGCAGCGGCAGGCGGTACATGTCGGCCTGGCGCACGGCGCAGTGGGAGAGGTGCCGCTCGGCGAGCCGTGAGCGTGCGAGGGCGAGCATCTCCCGGCTGGCGTCCACGCCGAGCGCGGCCTCGACGCGCGGCGCGACCAGTTCCAGCAGCCGGCCGGTGCCGGTGCCGATGTCGAGCAGCTTGCCGACGCGCGGCGGCAGGGCGGAGAGCAGCGCCTCCTCGATCGCCGCGGCGGGGAGGCCGAGCGCGCGCGTCTCGTCCCACTCCGCACCCTGGCGGCGGAAGGCTTCGGAGGCCTCGCGCGCCCGCTCGGCGGCGAGCCGCACCGCGGCGCGGCGATCGGCGGCGAGCACCGGGTCGTCCTCCGGCAGCCGGGCGAGAATGGCGTGCACGAGATCGGCCTGCGCCGGCACCTGGAACCAGGCATGCGCACCTTCCGGCGTGCGCTCGAGCAGCCCGGCTTCCACCAGGAGCTTCAGGTGGCGGGAGAGGCGGGGCTGGGACTGGCCGAGCAGGCTGCAGAGGTCGGAGACGCGCCAGGCCCCGCGCGCGCAGAGCGCGAGCAGGCGAAGCCGGGTGGGCTCGGCGGCGGCGCGGAGCTGGGCGAGGAGGTCGTCCATTCGGGCGTTGCGTCTGACATAAACATATCCTTATGTCTAGTCACATGGCCGCTGACGACCCCCGCATCCCCGTCCGTCTGCTCGCCCCCGGCGAGGCACCGCCGGCCGGAGCGGCCGTGCTGGCCGAGGGCGAGCCCCCTGCCCTGCCCTCGGACGGCGCCGGGCCACTGGCCGTTCGGTTCGATCTTCCGCCCACCGGCCATGCGGTCGGCTGCGCCTGTTGCGCGCCGCGCAATCCCGCGGCGATGGCGCTCAACCGGCTGTTCCTGATGCGGGTGCGCGGCGAGGCCCCCTTCTTCACGGAAGTCGCCGCGATCGCACGCAGCGGACGAGGCGCCGCGGCGATCCGCGACGCCCTCGCCGGCGATCCGGTCACGCAGGCGCGCTTCCGCCCGGCCTGACGCGCCTCGCCGGCCGGTCCCGCAGCCGCGTCGGTGAGCGAGGCCGCGCCCGTGGTCCCCGTCGCGGCGGGGCCAGCCTCAGCGGAGGCGGCGCGCCCCGATCAGCCGGGCGGCGGCAGCGTCCGGTCGCCCGCGCCGAGCGGGCGCTGCATGTACACCACGTCGAGCCAGCGCCCGAACTTCAGCCCAACGGAACGCAGCAGGCCGACCTGGCGGAAGCCGAGCGAAATGTGCAGCCCGATCGAGCCCGCATTCTCCGAATCGCCGATCACCGCGACCATCTGGCGGAAGCCCTGCGCCTCGGCGCGCTCGATCAGCGCCGCGACCAGTGCCTTGCCGACGCCCTGGCCGCGCTGGTCCTCGCGCACATAGACCGAGTCCTCGGCGGTGAAGCGATAGGCGGAGCGGTCGCGAATCTGCGTGTAGTAGGCATAGCCGACCACCTCGCCGGCATCGTTCTCCGCGACCAGCCAGGCGCAGCCTGCGCCCTGCACGCGGGCGAGGCGCGCGGCCATCTCCGCCGCGTCGGGCGCCACCTCCTCGAAGGTGCCGGTGCCCTGGCGGACGTGATGGGCGTAGATCGCGGTGATCGCGGCGATGTCTTTCTGAGAGGCGGCGTCCGCGTCGCGGATGCGCATGGATCGGCGGTCTCCTGATGCGCCTCGCTTACGTCGCGCGGAGCGTCGCCGCAAGCCGCGCGGCGAACCGCCGTCTCACACGGGCAGGCCGAGCGCTTCCGCCACGCGCTCCGCCGCCGCCAGCAGCGCGCGGTCCCGGCCCGGCGCGGCGGTGAGCGAGAGGCCGACCGGCACGCCCTCCACCCGGCCCGCGGGCAGCGTCACCTCGCACAGTCCGGCGAAGCCTGCGATCGCGGTGACGCCCATCGTCCGCTCGCGCACCGCGTTCTGCTCCGCGAGGCTGATCCCAAGCTTCGGCGCCGGGATTGGCGAGGTCGGATAGACCAGCACCGCGCCGCCAGCGAGCAGCGCGTGGAGCCGCGCCTGCACCACCCGGCGGAAGGCACGGCCCGCGGCGGCCTTCGCGGGATCCATTTCCCTGGCCGCGGCGAAGCGCTCGGCGACGCCGGGGCCGAGTTGCGGCTCATGCGCCGTGATCCAGGGGCCGAGGGTGATCCAGGCCTCCTCCGCCATGGCGCAGCGGTAATGCTCGTAGACGGTGTCGAGCCCTTCGGGGGCGAGGTTGATCGAGAGGGCCGGGCCCAGCACCCGCTCCGCCGCCGCCAGCGCCGGGGCGAGCGCAGCGGCGGTGGAGGGCAGCGCGTTCACCCAGGCCACCGGCACCAGTCTCTTATACACAACTCCCAGC
>JADGHI010000266.1 GCA_019689515.1 Acetobacteraceae bacterium
GTGGGCGGGTATTCGTGTTCGATTCCGGCCGGGGCGGGCGGGCGTCGGTGATGCCGCGCCCGGCCAAGGCGCCGGGGGAGCGAGGACCTCGCGGGCCGTCCTGCCGGGTATCGCCGCCGCAGCCCTGCGTGCGCGCGACCAGTCGAAGGGGGATCACCACACGCATGCCGACCGACACTGCCGCCGCGCCGTCGCCGCCATCGGGCCGCCGCCGCTATCATCGTCGCGGCTTCGCGCCGGTGCTGCCCGTTGTCCTCCTTGCCGCATCGCTGCTCGGTCTCGCCGGCTGCGACGGCGAGGGGCTGGTGGCCGGGGGCGAGTATTCGGGCGTGCCGGACACGCCGATCGGCGTCGGCCGCAGCGAGCTGAACCCCTACGGCTACATCCGCAACGACGGCACCATCGTGCTCGACCGCGAAACCGGCGACTACCGGGGCTTCCCGCGGCGCTGAGCCGTCGCCGGTCCGGCCGGCGCTGAAGTCGGCAGGCCGGACCGAAAGTCCGACCCCGCGCGTCCGTCGGTGCATGCGGCTTGCCGGCGGCTCCTGACCGTAACCTGGCCCCGTGCCGGCCTGACCGTGGTTGGGCCAGCACGGGGCCAGGCGTTTCCGGGGCCGCGAATCGCGCTCCGGGGTGTTTCCACCCGGGGCGATCGCGGCCTAGCCTCGGTGGGCGCCCCGCGAGGCGCTCCGAACGGCATCCTGGGCAACAGGGGGAGAGCTTCCATGAGAACGTGTCGCAGAAACATCCGAGAGGGCGGCGCGCGCCGCATGCGCACCCTCGCCCTTGCGGCGGCCGGCGCCGCCGCGCTTGTCACCGCGACCTGGCTGCCGGCGGCGGCGCAGCAGGGGCAGCAGCGCACGCTGCGCATCGCCATGACGGCGACGGATGTGCCGACCACCACGGGCATGCCGAACAACGGCTTCGAGGGCATGCGCTTCCTCGGCTACCCGGTGTTCGAGTCGCTGGTGCTCTGGGACCTCTCGCGCGCCGATGTCGTCGCGGGCATCCGCCCCGGCCTCGCCGAACGCTGGGAGCAGGACGAGGCCGATCCGCGCAAGTGGCGCTTCCACCTCCGCCGCGGCGTGACCTTCCACGACGGCACGCCGTTCAACGCGGATGCGGTGATCTGGAACCTCGACCGCTTCTTCCGCAACGACTCGCCGCAATTCGACCCGGCCGGCAGCGCCATCGTCCGCGGGCGCATCCCCGTGCTCGATTCCTACCGCAAGGTGGACGACAACACGGTGGAGCTGACGACGACGCGGCCGGTTTCGTACTGGCCCTACCTCGTCACCTACATCCTGTTCGCCTCGCCGCGATCCTGGGAGCAGGCCGGGCGCGACTGGGGCCGGGTCGCGACCCTGCCGCCGGCCGGCACGGGACCGTTCCGCCTCTCCCGCTTCGTGCCGCGCCAGCAGGCGGAGCTCTCGCGCAACGACGGCTACTGGGACGCGCAGCGTCGCGCGAAGCTCGACCGCATCGTGCTGATCCCGATGCCGGAAGCGAACACGCGGCTCGCCGCGCTGCGCTCGGGCCAGGTGGACTGGATCGAGGTGCCGCCGCCCGACGCCATTCCGAGCCTGCGCCAGGCCGGATTCAACATCGTCACCAATTCCTACCCGCATGTCTGGCCCTGGGTCTTCGCCGTCGGCCGGCAGGGCAGCCCGGTGGCGGATGGGCGCGTGCGCCAGGCGCTGAACTACTGCATTGACCGCGAGGGCATGGTGACGCTGCTCAACGGCACCGCCGAGCCTTCGGTCGGCTTCGTCAAGCCGAACGACCCGCTGTTCGGCAGCCCGCAGAACCGCTACCGGCTCGACCCCGCGCGCGGGCGCGCGCTGCTCGCCGAGGCAGGCTACACCGCGCAGCGGCCACTGCGACTCAAGGTCGGCATCTCTAACTCCGGCTCGGGGCAGATGCTGCCGCTGCCGATGAACGAGTTCCTCCAGCAGAGCCTGCGCGAGCACTGCGGCGTGGAGGTGCAGTTCGAGGTGGTGGAGTGGAACACGCTGCTCGCCGCGTTGCGCTTCGCGCCCGACCAGCCGCAATGGCTCGGCGCGGACGCGGTGAACATCTCGCTCTACTCCTCCGACCCCTCGTCCTTCGCGCGCTGGTTCCTCTCCGCGAACTTCTCGCCGCGCGGCTCGAACACGGGGCACTGGCGCGACGAAATCTTCGACCAGGCCTTCGCGGAGCTGGAGCGGGAGCGCAACCCGGAGCGCATCGCGCAGCTCCTGCGCAGGGCGCATGAGCGGCTGGTGGACAACCCGCCCTGGCTCTGGATCGTGCACGATCTCAATCCGCGCGCGATGACGCGGCGAGTGCGCGGCTTCACCAGCGCGCAGAGCTGGTTCCAGGACTTCACGACCGTCGAACTGCAGTAGGAGGGCGGCGCACCACCATGATCGTGGACCTCAGGATCTACACCTGCCTGCCGAACAAGGTCGCGGAGTTCATCGCGCTCTACGAGGCGGAGGGCTGGCCGATCCAGCTCAAGTACCTGGAGAACTGCGTCGGCTGGTACACCACAGTCGAGGGCGCGCTGAACACGGTGGTGCACATGTGGGGCTACGCCGACCAGGGTGACCGCGAGCGACGGCGCGCGGCAATGGCCGCCGATCCGGCCTGGCAGGCCTATCTGCAGAAGGTCGGCGAGCGCGGCCTGCTGCTGAAGATGGAGAACCGCATCATCCGGCCGACGCCCTTCTTCGAGGCGTTCCAGGCCGCCAGGGCGCGTTGACAACGGGGCGGGCTGGGGGCGCGGCGCTACTACTGCCGCGCTCTCCGGCCCCTCCGGCCGACACGCCAGCATCCGTCGCGCGCGTCGCCGAGCCTCGTGCGCCAGCCGCTCGGCGTCGGTCCGGCATCAGGTATGCGTGCGACAAGACGGCCGGAGCGGAAGCGACGGCCGGATCACCCGCGAACGAACGGGCCGGCCACGGCGCGGCGCGGCCGCCCCTCGACTCGCCTCAGTGGTGCTCGCCGGGCGGCTCCGCCTCGCGCTCCGGCATCGGAGCGGCGCTGGCGGCCTGGGACTGCGCGGCCAGGGCCCGGGCCATCTGGCTCAGCGCCTCCTGGTGCTTCTCGTTGTCGATCAGCGCGAAATTGCGCGCGAGCTCCAGGCACATGCGCTGGCGCGGCGTCATCTCCTGGGCCGCGCTGCTCTCCGCGAGCCCCTCGAAGAACCAGGAGACCGGCACGCCAAGAACCTGGGCGATCTCGAACAGCCGGCCGGCCGAGATGCGGTTCAGCCCGCGCTCGTACTTGTGGGCCTGCTGGTAGGTCACGCCGATCATCTTCGCCAGCTGCTGCTGGGAGAGACCCATCATGATCCGGCGCTCGCGGATCCGGGCGCCGACATGGCGGTCCGCGGCGTTCGCCCGCTGCCCCGGCTTCTCGCCGGGTTGCGCGCCGGGTTGGCCACTGCGCGGGCTGTGGGACCGCTCGGTCTCGGTTGTTGTTGCCATGGCTACCTCTCGGTCCCCGGGACGGGTGTGCACGAACCGAGGAATGCCCCAAGAATAAGAAGGTTCCACCAGGGCGCGCATGACAATGACGTGAGCCAACCAGGGGGTTGGAAACCTTTACGGCCCTTCCTTCGCCCTGGCCCTGCCCTCGGCGGCGGCGCGCAGCTCGGCGAGCTGCCGGCGGAGCGACTCGATCTCGGCCTTGAGCGTCTCGACGGTCTCGCCCTCGCCACGGCCGGCAGCGCCGCCCCCCTGGGGACGCGAGGCCTCCGCCGGGCCGGGGGGACGGAAGGGGGAAAAGAGGCTCATGGCGCGCTCCAGCATCGCCATGTTCTGCTTGCCCATCTCCTCCAGGTTCGAGAGGGAGGGGGGAGAGAAGGGCAGGCCGAAGCCGCCCATGGTCTGCTCCATGGCGCGGCGCATCTGCTCCTGCTGGCGGGCGAAGCCGGCCATGGCGAATTCGAGGTAGCGCGGCACCAGGGACTGCAGGCTGTCGCCGTAGAAGCCGATGAGCTGGCGGAGGAAGGCGGTGGGCAGCAGGTTCTGGCCCTTGCTCTCCTCCTCGACGATGATCTGGGTGAGGACGGAGCGCGTGATGTCCTCGCCGGACTTGGCGTCGTACACCACGAAGTCGCGCCCCTGGCGGACCATCCGCGCGAGGTCCTCAAGGGTGACGTAGCTCGACGCCTCGGTGTTGTAGAGCCGGCGGTTGGCGTATTTCTTGACCACCACGGGCGAGCCGGGCTGGGACCGCGGCGCGGTGTCGCCGGATCCGGGCGCGGCTGCGCCGGTCCCCTGGCTGGTGCCGCGCTGTGAGCCACTCTGCGCCATCGTCGCCGTCCCGTTCGTGCGTGCCAACCGGCTTGCCGCCGTTACCGGTAAGATGGCCCTTGGCAACGCTTGGCGAAAGGCGTTTTTCCACGATGCTGCAGCAGAGGCGGCGGCGCTGCGCCGGTATGCGGAATGCTGCGGAATACCGCACCGGGGGAGCGGCCCGGCGATGGGGTCATGGCCCAGGCTGCGCCGTGATGAGGAGCATGGATGGGAGACGGGCCCGAGGACGAGCTGGAGCGTCTGGCGGAAGACTGGATCACGCTGTGGCAGAGCGAGATCGCGGGCTGGGCCGCGGATCCCGAGGTCGCCGAGTTCTGGTCCGCCGGCGCGGCGCTCTGGGCGGCCTGGCTGCGCGCGGTGACGGGGGCCGTCGCGCCGGGCGCGTCCGGCACGGCGCGGCGGCACGGCGCAACGACGGCCTTCGCCTTCGAGCCGCCATCGCCACCGCCGCCATCGCCCGACGGCCCCGCGCATGACGGCGCCGCTGCGGCGCCGGGGGCCGCGTCCCCTGCCGCTGCATCTGAGCCTGGCGATGCTGCGCGGCCTGGCAGCGGCGGCGACGGCGCCGACGCCGGACGGGCTGACCTGGCCGCCCGCCTGGCCGAGCTGGAACGGCGCCTCGCCGATCTCGAAGGCCGCGCGGGCGGAGGCGAGCCGGATCGCCGCCGCCCTCGCCGCCGGCGGCCACCGGCCTGAGGAATTCCGCGCGGCGGTGCTGCGCCGGCTCCGGCGCGCGGACCGGGGGCTGCTCGCCGGGATCGCGGCCTATCGCCGGCATCCATACGTCCGGGCGCTGGCCGACCCGCCGGCGATCTGGACCGAGGGCAGCAGCCGGCTGCTGGACTTCGCGGCGCCCGAGGCCGCCGCCGGGTGCGTATCGGCGCGGGTGACGGCGCTGTTCGTGCCCTCGCTGATCAACCGGGCCTATGTGCTGGACCTGGCGCCGGGCCGCTCGCTGCTGCGCTTCCTCGCCGCGCAGGAGGGCATCCGGCCGCTGCTGCTCGACTGGGGCTGGCCGGGCGAGGTGGAGCGCGGCTTCACCCTGACCGACTACATCGCCGGGCGCCTCGAGCGCGCGCTCGGCGCCGCCGGGCGCGAGCCGGTGGTGCTGGTGGGCTACTGCATGGGCGGGCTGCTCGCCCTCGCCGCCGCCCTGCGCCGGCCCGACCGGGTGCGCGCCCTGGCGCTGCTCGCGACCCCCTGGGACTTCCACGGCGATGCCGAGGCCGAGCGGCGCGCGCGCTCCCTCGCTGCGCTGCTGTCCGGGATCGAGCCGGTGCTGGAGGCGCATGGCGCGCTGCCGGTGGACATGCTCCAGGTGCTGTTCGCGATGCTCGATCCCTGGTCGGTCGCGGCCAAGTTCCGCAGCTTCGCGCGGCTCGACCCGGCCAGCGAGCGGGCGGCGCTGTTCGTCGCGCTGGAGGACTGGCTGAACGACGGCGTGCCGCTCGCCGCCCCGGTGGCGCGGGAGTGCCTCGGCGGCTGGTACGGGCGGAACGAGCCCGGGCGGCTGCTCTGGCGGGTCGCGGGGGCGGTGGTGGACCCCGCCGCC
>JADGHI010000267.1 GCA_019689515.1 Acetobacteraceae bacterium
CCTCGGGCGGCGTCGCCTCGCTCGAGGACCTCGCCGCGCTCAAGGCCGTGGCGGGGGAAGGCATCGAGGGCGTGATCGTCGGCCGCGCGCTCTACGACGGGCGCATCGACCCCGCCGCCGCGCTCCGCCTGCTCGCCGCCCCGTAGCGGAGGGGCGAGCGGGCGATCATCCGGCCAGCTCCGCCTGGCGCATCAGGGCGTCGCGCAGCGTCTCGTCCAGCGTCTCGCCCTCCCCCACCCCGACGGAGAGCCGCCAGGCGCGGATCGCGCGCCGCGTGTTCGGGCCCGGCAGCCCGTCCACCCCGCGCGGGTCGAAGCCGCAATAGAGCAGCGCCGCCTGCACCGTGCGCAGCGCGAGGTCGGGCATCCCCCGCGCGACGAGACGCGCATGCGCCTGCCGGAGCCGCTCCGCGTAGCCGCTGGCCGCAGGTCCGTTTCCGTTGTAGGCGCGCGCCACCGCGCCCCAGTCGCCGGCGCGGAGCGCCCGTGCGAGACCGCGGGCGCCGATGAACGCCGCGGCGGCGCGGAGCTGCGCGTCCTCGGCGTCCCGCATCGCCTCGATCATCGCGGCGGCGGAGCCGTAGCCGAGCCACGCCGCATTGAAGCCCATCACCTGGCCGAGCCCCCAGGACGCGCTGCGCAGCGCCGGCTCCTCGCCGCGCCCGTCGCGCGCACAGAGCGCGAGTGCCCGCGCCAGCCGGCCGTACTGCGCCGCCTCGGCGCCGTAGCCGCCGGGCGTCGGGTGGGAGAGGTCGGGCGCCTCGGTGTCATAGGCTCCGCCCGTCTCGCGCCGGAAGACGTGCCGCTCGAACAGGAGGCGCGGGCGGCGCCGGGCGTCGAAGCCGAAGCCGCGGGTCTCCACCTCGATCACCGCCCAGAGGCGTGGCGCGTCCGCCACCGGATCGCTCAGCCCTGCCAGGTCGAGCGCGGCCCGGAATCCCGACTCGGTCAGCGGGAGGGCCTTTCCGGTGAAGCGCGTCATGCGGTGTCTCCTCGATCCGTTGCGGACCTAGGAATATATTCCAAACTCCCGATGAGAACACAACGGGAACATGACGCGGGCGCAAGGCCCGGCCGCCGCGCTCTGCCAGCGCCATCAGACCGACAGGAGGAGCGGGCTACGCGCCCGGAGAGCCACGCCGCGCCGATGCAAAAGGCGGCCGACGCGCGGGGCGCCGCCTCAGGCGAAGGCCGGCGGCGACCGCCTCCGGTCCCGTGACTGCCGCAGGACCAGCCAGGCGGCGATCGAGACCGTCACGAGGTTCCACAGCAGCCCGTTGACGACCGCCGCCTGGTAGGAGCCGGTGGCGTCGAAGATCGCCCCGGACAGCCACCCGCCGAGCGCCATCCCCGCGAGGGTCGCCGACATCACCAGCCCGATCCGCGTCCCCGCCTCCCGCGCCGGGAACAAGGTCCGCGTGATCATCGCATAGCTCGGGACGATGCCGCCCTGGAACAGTCCGAACAGGGCGGAGATCACGTAGAGCGACACAAGCCCGTCGAAGGGCAGGAACAGCGCCAGCGCGACCGCCTGCGCCAGCGCGCCGAGCAGCAGCGTCGCCGCCCCGCCGATGCGGTCCATGATCCAGCCGGAGGCAAGCCGGCTGATCACGCCGAAGCCCAGCATCAGCGCCAGCATCTCCGCGCCCCGCGCCGCGCCATAGCCGAGGTCCACGCAATAGGCGACGATGTGCACCTGCGGCATGGACATCGCCACGCAGCAGGCGACGCCGGCCAGCATGAGCAGTCCCTGCAGCACGTTCGGGCGCACCCCGGCCGCCTCCCGCGCCGAATCGAGGCGCGCCTCGACGCCCGAGAGGGACGGCGAGGAGGGCGAGGGCTGCGCCGGCGCCGGCCGGCGCAGCGCCAGGAAGGCCAGCGGCAGCATGGTCGCAACGCAGAAGAGCCCGACGCCGACATGCGTCTCCCGCCAGCCGACGGCGGCGACGAAGTGCTGGAGCACGGGCGGCCAGAACGCACCGGCGATGTAATTGCCGCTGGCGCAGAGCGCGACCGCCATGCCGCGCCGCCGCGTGAACCAGTGCGAGACATCGGCCATCAGCGGCCCGAACATCGCAGAGGTGCCGAACAGGCCGATCAGCACGCCATAGACCGCCGCGAAGACGGTCAGGCTCTCCGCCTGGGCCACCAGGACATAGCCGAGGCCGAGCGAGAGCGCGCCGACGACCACCGGGACGAGGACGCCGAACCGGTCGGCCAGCCGCCCCATCAGCACGCCCCCGAAGACCAGGCCGAGGGCGACGAGGGTGTAGGGCAGCGATGCGCCGGCGCGTGCGACGCCGAACTCCGCCTGCACAGCGGGGAGCACCACCACCATGGACCACATCCCGACGCCGCCGATGGAACCGATCGCCATCGTCGCCACCAGGCGCCACCACGCGTAGGCGGATTCGATGCCGCCGCTTTCGGCGACGCTGCCCTCCCGCGATCCGCGCCGCCGCGGAGCCGCAATCCCGACTTGGCTGGACAAGGACGCCGCGCTCCCCGGTCTTGGGTTCCCAGGATCGCCCACTCGGGGCGGAGCCATCAGCGGCGGAGGCTACGGGCGAGAGCCGGCGGCGGCAATGTTCCCGTCCCTCCCGGCCACCGGACGGAAGGCCGCGCCCCCCAGCCACCGTGCTGGCGGAGCGCCCGCCGGCCGGGCAAGCACGGGCCCGCCTTCCGGACCGCCGGGGAACGCCCTTCTCCTGGCCGCCCGGAATCTCGCCAGGGAGAGAATTGCGTGCTACCCAGCCCGCCGATTCGCAAGGGAATTGGCCTTGGCTGCGCAGACAGAACTGGACCAAACCGATCGCGTCATTCTGCGCCTGCTCCAGCAGGACGCCTCCCGCTCCCTTGCCGAGATCGCGGCCGAGGTGGGGCTGACCCCGACGCCCTGCTGGAAGCGAATCCGGCGCATGGAGCAGGCGGGCATCATCACGGGCCGGGTCGCGCTGGTGGACCCCGTGCGCGTCGGGCTGCCGATCTCGGTCTTCGTCGCGCTCGAAACCGGCGACCACTCCGCCGCCTGGATCGCCCGCTTCGCCGAGGCGGTCGAGCGGATGCCGGAGGTCGTCGAGTGCTGGCGCCTCGGTGGCGACGTGGACTATCTGATGCGCGTCGTCGTGCCGGACATGGCCGCCTTCGACGCCTTCTACCGCCGCCTGACCGCGGAGGTGCCGTCCCTGCGCAAGGTCACCTCCCGCTTCGCCATGGAGCGTGTGAAATCGACCACGGCACTGCCGATCTAGGTGCGGCGAGACGGGCGCAAGCCACGCGGCATGGGCCGGCGCGCGGTTCGTCCCCTCCCCCTCTCCCGTCCGCCGGCGCTCCCCACCGCATTGAGCCGAGGGCGGCGGCGGCGCTCCGGTTCCCTGCATGCAGCCTGCGCGGCGCGTACCATTCGGGGCACAACGCCCCGGCACCCCACCGCCCGTCTCAGGCCGCGGGAACGGCGCGGAGATTTGGGACCAGCCGATGGTTGTCCCGACCGGGCCATTGCGGCAGAACCTTAACGTGGTCCGCCCTTCCGTTCGCATCGCCCCCTCGATCCTCGCCGCCGACTTCGCCCGTCTGGGCGAGGAGGCGCGCGCCGTCGCGGCCGCCGGGGCCGACTGGCTGCACCTCGACATCATGGACGGCCATTTCGTGCCGAACATCAGCTTTGGCCCGGCCGTGGTGAAGGCCTTGCGCCGCGAGGTCGCGATCCCCTTCGACGTGCATCTGATGATCGCCCCGGCCGATCCCTACCTCGCCGCCTTCGCCGAGGCCGGGGCCGACCTGATCTCGGTTCATCCCGAGGCCGGGCCGCATCTCCACCGCACCCTCCAGACCATCCGGGGCCTGGGCAAGCGGGCCGGCGTCGTCCTCAACCCGGCGACGCCGGTGCAGGCGGTCGAGCACGTCCTCGACCTCGCCGACCTGATCCTGGTGATGACCGTCAATCCCGGCTTCGGCGGTCAGTCCTTCCTCGAGAGCCAGCTCCCGAAGATCGCCGCGCTGCGGCGCATGATCGATGCGACCGGCCGCGAGATCGCGCTCCAGGTGGATGGCGGCGTCACCGCGGAGACCGCGCCGCGCTGCATCGCCGCCGGTGCCGACGTGCTCGTCGCCGGCACGGCGGTGTTCGGCGCGCCCGACTACGCCGCGGCGCTCGCCGCGCTGCGCGGCAACAGCGAATCGCCGCCGTCACGGTCACCACCGCCGCGCCACGCCGCGTGAGGGGAGACGCCCTGATGGACACTCTGTTCCGCTCCGTCCGGCGACGCCTCGCTCAGCTCCGTCCCATGCGCGTGCCGGACGCGCCGTCGCGCGCCTTCCGCGACCTCTGGCCCGGCGACGCCAACCGTGGCGCCCGCCTGCTGCGCGGCGAGTTCGAGGTGGCCGGCACGGTGCGCCGCCTCGCCCCGGCGGAGGACGGGGACACCGGCTTCGCGGGCGGCGGCGGCAATGGCTGGGACGCGCGCAGCGGCCCGGCAGCCTGGCGCGCCGCGGCCCATGGCTTCGCCTGGCTGCGCGACCTGCGCGCCTTCGGCACCGACCCCGCCCGCCTCCGCGCCCGGGCGCTGACCGCCGACTGGCTCGCCCGCGGCGCGCGCGAGAGCATCGCGAGGGCGCCCGAGGTCGCCGGCGCGCGGATCTCGGCCTGGCTCGGGCACTGGGACTTCCTGGCCGCGACCGCGGAGGACTCCTTCCGCCGCCAGCTCATGCTCCGGCTGGCCGAGGACGCGCGCGACGTCGTCGCGGCGCTGCCGGCGGAGGCGGAGCATCGCGGCGCGCTGATCGCGCTGAAGGGCGCCCTGGCCGCCGCCATCGCCCTGGAGGAGGACGCCTGGCTGGCCCGCTGCCTGCGCTTCCTCCCCTCGGAACTGGAGCGCCAGTTCCATCCCGATGGCGGCCATGTGGAGCGCTCGCCGGGCCAGCAGCTTCTGGCGCTGCAGGACCTCATCGAGATCCGTAACCTGCTGCACGGGGCGGGAGTGGAGGCGCCTCCGCAGCTCGGCGCGACGCTGGACCAGGCGGCGCCGGCGCTGCGGCTCTTCCGCCATGGCGATGGCGGGCCTGCCCTCTTCAACGGCACGCGCGAGGAAGCCCCAGGCCTGCTCGACGTGGTGCTGAACCACGGCCAGGCCCGCGGGCGCGCGCCCTCGGCGCTGCCGGAGACAGGCTTCCACCGTCTCCAGGCCGGGCGGACGCTGGTGATCATGGATTGCGGCGCGCCGCCGCCGGAGCGCTCCGCCCTGGGCGGGCTCGCACCGGACGGGTTGCCGCGGGGCGCGGACCGCTTCTCCCATGCCGGCACGCTCTCCTTCGAAATGTCGGTCGGGCGCGACCGGCTGGTGGTCAATTGCGGCGCCATGCCGAGCGCCGAGCCCGCCTGGCGCGACGCGCTGCGCGCCACCGCCGCGCATTCGACGCTGGTCCTGGCCGACACCAACAGCGCCGAGCTGCGCGAGGGCGGCCTCGGCCGCCGCCCCGAACGGGTCGAGGTCGAGCGGCACGAGGCGAACGGCGCGCAGTGGCTGGAGGCGAGCCACGACGGCTGGCGCCGCCCCTTCGCCGCGATCCACCGCCGCCGCCTCTACCTGAGCGAATCCGGCGACGACCTGCGCGGCGAGGATGTGGTGGAGGCCGCCGACCCGCCGGCCTTCGCGCTGCGTTTCCACCTGCACCCGGCGGTGGTGGCGAGCCTGCAGCAGGACGACAGCGCGGTGCTGCTGCGCCTGCCAAGCGGCGCGGGCTGGCGGCTGCGCGCGCGGGGCGGGCGCGTGGCGCTGGAGGAGAGCCTCTACCTCGCGGGCGAG
This sequence comes from Acetobacteraceae bacterium, assembly GCA_019689515.1. Lineage (GTDB taxonomy): Bacteria > Pseudomonadota > Alphaproteobacteria > Acetobacterales > Acetobacteraceae > Caldovatus. Next base: position 5,804 of record JADGHI010000267.1, read on the forward strand.
CCGCGTCGGACCATGCAGGTAGTGGTCCATGCCGAGGCGGGGGTGGGC
>JADGHI010000268.1 GCA_019689515.1 Acetobacteraceae bacterium
GGCGGCGGGCTATCCCGAACGCCCGATCACCGTCGTGCTCGGCTATGCGGCGGGCGGCCTGACCGACGTCATGACCCGGCTGGCCGCGGAGCCGATGCAGCGGGTCCTCGGCAAGCCGCTGGTGGTGGAGAACCGCACCGGCGGCGCCACCGCGATCGCCAATACCTACGTCGCCCAGGCAAGGCCGGACGGCTACACGCTGCTGATGGGCACCAGCTCGCTCGCCATCAACCCGACGCTGCAGCCCAACCTGACGCCGCGCGACCCGGCGAGCGCCTTCGCCCCGATCGGGCCGCTCTGCTACAGCCCGCAGGTGCTGCTGGTGAAGGCGGCGCTGCCGGTGACGACGGTCCAGGAGTTCATCGCCTACGCGAAGGCGCGGCCCGGGCAGCTCCACTTCGCCAATTCCGGCAACGGCTCCGTCAACCACCTGATGGCGGAGATGTTCAACCGCGCCGCCGGCATCACCGCCTCAAGCGTGCCCTATCGCGGCGCGACGCCGAGCCTCACCGACCTCCGCGCCGGCCGGGTGGACGCGACCTTCGCCACGGTGTCGGACTCCCAGCCGCTGATCCAGGACGGCGCCGCCAGGGCGCTGGCGGTGTCCTCGCGCGACCGCGTGCCGCAGCTTCCGCAGGTGCCCGCCGTGGCGGAACTGGTGCCGGGCTTCCACGGTGTCTTTTGGGTCGGCCTCTTCGCCCCCGCCGGCACGCCGCCGGCGATCGTGGACCGCCTTGCCGCCGCGCTGCGGAGCGCGAAGGAGGACCCCGCGCTGCGCGAGCGCGCACGGACGGGCGGCGCGGTGCTGCTGCCCGGCGGCCCGGAGGAATTGGCGGCGATGCTGCGCGAGGAGACCGAGAGCTGGGGCCGGCTGATCCGCGAGGTGGGGATCCGGCTGGACTGACCCGGCGCCAAGGCGGTCGGCGAACGCGATTGAGCTGGGCCATGCCCTGTCGCCTCGGGCCGCAAGAGCAGGGCGCCGCAAGGCGAGATCGCCCGCGGGCGTGAATCTGCCCTGCGATCAAGAGGTCAGGGCGAATGCCCTGAATCCACGCGAACGGATAATGCCCGGGCACGCGGTGGCGGGCATCCGATCCCGGCGGCCGGTGATGGCGAACCGGCGCGCCGGGGTCGCCGGTGTCAGGCCGCGTCGCGCTCCAGGAGCGGCAGGATCTCGCTGCGGGCGCGGGCGACGTCCGCCTCGAAATCGATCTCGATCCAGGGCAGGTCGGTCACCTCGGTGGCGCTGAACCGGTCCGGCGCAGCCAGGATCAGGTCGCGGATCGCCTCCTCGTACTCCAGCGCGGTGCGTCCTTCCTCGACATAGGCGGCGCAGCGGTCGGCCAGGGCAGCCGCCATGGCGGGGGAGAAGCGGAAGAACCCGACCGATTCGCCGTGCCAGTCATGCGCATGCACGGGCCGCTTCGCGAAGTCCACGATGCGGTCGCCGCGGAAGCAGACCTTGACCGGCTCCTCGCCCGGCTCGATGTCGCGGTCCACGAGCAGGACGTTCTCGCCCGGCGCGGCCAGGAGCCGCGCGATCAGCCGCCGGTCGTAGAGCACGTCGCCGTCCATCAGCAGCAACGGCCCGCCGCCGTCCGCCGCGCGCAGGCGCGCCGCCTGTGTCCAGAGCGACACCAGGCTGCCCTCCCGGTAGCGGGGATTGTGGACGAAGCGGACGCGGTCGCTCTGGCCGAGGCGCGCGACCTCGGCCTCGATCAGCTCGCGCCGGTGCCCGACGGTGATGCTGACCTCCTCGACCCCGCAGGCGCGGAGCGCCTCCAGGTGGCGCTCCAGCAGCGTCCGGCCGCCGAATTCGAGCAGGACCTTCGGCCGGTCGTCCGCGGCGGTCCCCAACCGCCGCCCGACGCCTGCGGCAAGGATGACGGCGTAGGCGTTCTGCCGAGGCTGCTGCGCCAATGGGTGGCTCCTTCCGGGGGATGACACTGGGATGAGGTTTCGACTAGGGTGGACCCTCGGCCGCTGCCGCCGCGCCGGCCCTGTCCGCATCTACACCTGGAGGCCCTGCTTTGGGAGACGTCGCGCCGTCCGCCCTGCGGAACCTCGATTCCGCGCTCCGCGCCCCCGCCACGCGGTTCGCGGCGCTGCGGCGCGAGATCGAGTCGCCCACGCTCTCCTTCCTCATGGAGGCCCATGACGGCCTCTCGGCGAAGATCGTCGAGGAGGCGGGCTTCCGCGGGATCTGGGCCTCCGGCCTCACCATGTCGGCCGCGCTTGGCCTGCGCGACAGCAACGAGGCGTCCTGGAGCCAGGTGCTCGACGTGCTCGAGTACATGGCCGACGCCACCACCCTGCCGATCCTGGTGGACGGCGACACGGGCCACGGCAACTTCAACAACGTCCGCCGCTTCGTGCGCAAGCTGTGCGAGCGCGGCCTCGCCGGCGTCTGCCTCGAGGACAAGCTGTTCCCCAAGACCAACTCCTTCATCGGGGACGGCCAGCCGCTCGCCGACATCGACGAGTTCTGCGGCCGCATCAAGGCGGGCAAGGACAGCCAGCTCGACGACGACTTCGTCCTCGTCGCCCGCGTGGAAGCGCTGGTCTCCGGCCGCGGCATGGAGGAAGCGCTGCGCCGGGCGGAGGCCTACCACCGCGCCGGGGCGGACGCGATCCTGATCCACTCCAAGCAGTCCACGGCCGACGAGATCTTCACCTTCGCCCGGCACTGGGGCGGGCGTGCGCCGCTCGTGATCGTGCCGACCATGTACTACGCCACGCCGACCGAGCTGTTCCGCGAGGCGGGCATCTCGACGGTGATCTGGGCCAACCACCTGCTGCGCGCGGCCATCGTCGCGATGCGCGAGACGGCGGCCCGCATCCGACAGGACGAGTCCCTGGTGCGGGTCGAGGGCCAGGTGGCGTCGGTGAAGGACATCTTCCGCCTGGTCGGCAATGCGGAGCTGGAGCAGGCGGAGAAGCGCTATCTGCCCGCGAAGCCCGTCACCGGCGCGGTGGTGCTCGCGGCCTCGGGCGGCGATCCCGGCGGGGAGGGAGCCGGGCCCGGCGCCGGCCGGCCCAAGTGCATGGTGGACATCCGCGGGCGATCGCTGCTCGCGACCCTCGTCCACACGCTGCGGGAGAGCGGCATCCACGACGTCACCGTCGTGCGCGGCTACGGCAAGGAGGCCGTCCGGCTCGGCGGCGTCCGGATGGTGGACAACGACCGCCACGCCGAGACGGGAGAGGCCTGGTCGCTGGCCTGCGCACGGGATGCGATCCGGGGCGAGACGGTCCTCGCCTATGGCGACGTGCTGTTCCGCCGCTATGTCCTCGATTCCCTGCTGGCGAGCGGCGCCGATGTGGTCCTGGCGGTGGACGCGTCCGGCGGCGCGGCGCGGCAGGAGCCCTCGCCGGGCCCGTCGGACCTGGTCGTCGCCGACCGCCGCTTCTCCGGGCACTTCCTGGACGACGCCCCGGCGCATCTCCGCCGCATGGCGAGCGACATCCCGCCGGAGGAAGCCTGCGGCGAATGGATGGGCCTCGCCCGCTTCAGCGCCCGCGGCGCCGAGTGGCTGCGCGAGGAGATCGCCGCCCTGGAGGCGGAGGGCCTGCTCGAGACCGCCGACCTTCCGCTCCTCCTGACCCGCCTCGCCGCGCGGCACCCGGTGCAGATCCTGTACTTCACCGGCCCCTGCTGGCTCGACGTGGACACGCTCGGTGACCTCGCCGCAGCGCGGAACTTCGGCTAGAACCCGCGCCCCATGATCGAAGCGAGGGACTTCTTCGCCGAGGCCGCCCGCGCCGGCTTCGACTTCTACACCGGCGTGCCGTGCAGCTTCCTCACGCCGCTGATCAACGGCGCGCTCTCCACGCCCGGCCTCGCCTATGTCGGCGCGGCGAGCGAGGGCGAGGCGGTGGCGATCGCCGCAGGGGCATGGCTCGCCGGGCGGCAGACCGTCGTGATGTGCCAGAACTCCGGCCTCGGCAATGCGGTCAACCCGCTGACCTCGCTGAACGAGCCCTTCCGCATCCCGACCCTGCTGATCACCACCTGGCGCGGCGAGCCCGGCATCCCGGACGAGCCGCAGCACGCGCTGATGGGGCGCATCACCCAGGACCTGCTCACGGTCATCGGCGTGCCGCACGCGCCCTTCCCGGCCTCGCGCGACTCCCTCGCGCCGGCCTTCGCCGAGGCGACGGAGCGGATGCGGGGCACCGGCCTCCCCTTCGCCTTTGTCATGCGCAAGGGCGACGTGGCGGAGGAGGAGCTGCGCGCGGCGGACCGACCGCTCCCCGCGCCGGGCCGCCGTGCCGACTTCCCTGCCGGCGCGGGCGCCGAGCGGCCCACGCGCGTGGCGGTGCTGGAGCGCTTCCTGCAGCTCGTCCCGCCCGACGGCGCGGTGATCGCGACGACGGGCAAGTGCGGCCGGGAGCTCTTCACCCTCGCCGACCGGCCGCAGCATCTCTACCAGGTCGGCTCGATGGGCGGGGCGAGCGGCATGGCGCTTGGCGTCGCGCTGAACACGCGCGCGCCGGTCTTCGTCCTCGACGGGGACGGCGCGGCGCTGATGAAGCTCGGCACCTTCGCCACCATCGGCGCCTACGGCCCGCGCAACCTCGTGCACATCCTGCTCGACAACGGCGTGCACGATTCGACCGGCGGCCAGCCGACGGTCTCGGCCTCGGTGGACTTCGCCGCCGTTGCGCTCGCCTGCGGCTACGCCCAGGCGGCCTCCTGCGCGACGCTCGACGGGTTCGAGGCCGCGTTCCGGGAGGCCACGGGCCGGCCCGGGCCGACGCTGATCCATCTGCGCATCGCGCCGGGCTCGATGGCGAAGCTCGGGCGCCCCACCGTGCGGCCGCCCGAGGTGGCGCAGCGCTTCAAGGCCTTCCTCGCAGGCGTCGCCGGGGCTGCCGGAAGGGACGCACCGGCCGCCGCGTGACCGCCACCTGGTCTGCTCTGGTCACCCTGCTGGTCGGGCTCGCCGCCACCATCTACCTGGTGGCCGCGAACGACCCGGGCGAGATCCTCCATCTCCTCGCCGCCGCCGGATGGGGGCTGCTCGCTGTCATCGCCCTCCGCCTGCCGCAGATCCTGTTCGCCGCCCTCGGCTGGGCGCCGCTGATTGACGACCCGATGCGCCCGAGATGGGCCGTGCTCGTCCGGATGCGCTGGGTCGGGGATGCCGTGAACGCACTCCTGCCGGTGGCGCAGGTGGGCGGGGACGTCGTCCGCGCCCAGCTCCTGGTGCGGCGCGGGACCGGCACCGCGCCGGCCACGGCCAGCGTCGCCGTGGATCTCGCGACAGAGCTGACGGCGCAGTTCGCCTTCGCGGCGATCGGGATGGCGCTGCTGCTGCGCCTCCCGCATCAGGGGGGTGACGTCACCGTCTGGCTGGCGGCGGCGACGGGCCTGTGCGGCGTCATGGCCTTCGCCTTCCTGGCGGCGCAGCGCTGGGGCCTGTTCCGCCTGGTGGAGCGCCTGCTGGTGCCCTTCGGTGGCGGCTCCGGCCCGGCCTCGGCCGGCCAGGCCCGCTCCGGCCGCGCGGCCGGGATGGCGGCGGGGCTGCACGAGGCGGTCCTCCGCCTGCACCGCGCGCCTCGCCGGCTCTGGTCGAGCGCGGCCGCGCACCTCGCCTCCTGGCTGCTCGGCACGCTGGAGTGCTGGGTGGCGCTCCGCATCCTGGGCATCGAGGCCGGGCTGGCGGAGGCGCTGGTGATCGAGAGCCTGGGCCAGCTGGCGCGCACCCTGGGTTTCATGATCCCCGGCGCCCTCGGCGTGCAGGAGGGCGGGTTCGTCCTCGCCTGCGGCCTGTTCGGCATCCCGCCGGAGCAGGCCCTGGCCCTGGCGCTCCTCCGCCGCCTCCGCGACATCGCGC
>JADGHI010000005.1 GCA_019689515.1 Acetobacteraceae bacterium
TTCCGGGGACGACTCCGAAAGGATATGTGGAACCTACCTCATTCGATGTGGGACTTCAAACATTCTCTGGTGCCTCCCCCGCGATCGTGACCCGCACCCCGGCCCGCTCCAGCGCCTCGCCGAGCGCCGGCGGCGGGGCTCGGTCGGTCACGAGGTCGGTGAGGGCGCTGAGGGGGCAGATGCGCTCAAAGTGCGGCGCGTCGAATTTACCGCCGTCCGCCAGCAGCACCCGCCGCGCCGCGCGGGCGAGCATGGCGCGCTTCACCCAGCAGGCTCGGCGCTCGACATCGGTCGGGCCCTCGGCCGTCAGGCCGGAGGCGCCGATCAGGCAGAGATCGGCGTTGAAGCGGCGGAGGAATTCATCCGTGTCCGGACCATAGACGGCCCGCTCGGCGGCGTAGAGCTCGCCCGGGCAGAGCAGCACGCGCGCCGCGCCACCCCCTGGCTGCCCGCCGACGAGGGCCTGCGCCACGGCCAGGCTGTTGGTCAGCACCGTCACCGCCGTGCCGCGGGCGGCGAGCGCCCGGGCGAAATGCGCCGTGGTCGATCCGGCATCCACCATCAGCACCGCGCCGGGCTCGACCAGGGCTGCCGCCGCCGCCCCGATCCGCGCGCGCTCGGTCACCGCCATGCGCTCGCGCTCGCCGATCTCGGGCTGGACGCCGGCATAGGGGAGGGAGGCGCCGCCATAGGTCCGTCGCACCACGCCCTGGCGGGAGAGCTCCTCCACGTCCCGCCGCACCGTTTCGGCGGAGACGCCGAATTCGGCGGCCAGGGAGGAGATGCGGACAGTCGGGTCGGTGGCGAGCGCGGCGAGGATGCGGCGGTGGCGCTGTTCCTTGCGAGGGGCGCCGTTGGTGCGGGGTGGCATGGTGCCGGCATGGTCCTCGTCCGGGGCACCTGCCGCAAGCATCCGTCTTGAGGGGGACGGCGCGTGGCGCTTACCTCAGCGATCATGCAGGACCCGCCGCTCACCATCCGCGACAGCCGCGACGCCGACCTTCCCGCCATCGCCGCGATCTACGGGCACTGGGTCGTGCACGGCCTGGCCAGCTTCGAGCTGGAGCCGCCCGGGGTCGAGGAGATGGCCCGCCGCCGCCGCGCCGTGCTCGACGCCGGCTATCCCTACCTGGTCGCGGAGGGAGAGGGCGGTGCCGTCCTCGGCTACGCCTATGCCGGTCCCTACCGGACCCGCCCGGCCTACCGCTTCGCCGTCGAGAATTCGATCTATGTGGCGCCGGAGGCCGCGCGCCGCGGGGTCGGCCGCGTCCTCCTGCCGGCGCTGATCGCGCGCTGCGAGCAGGCCGGGTTCCGGCTGATGGTCGCGGTGATCGGCGACTCCGCCAATGCCGCCTCGATCCGCCTGCACGAGCGCTGCGGCTTCACCCATGCCGGGCTGCTGCCGGCGGTGGGCTGGAAGCATGGGCGCTGGGTGGACAGCGTGCTGATGACCCGGCCGCTCGGCGAGGGCAGCGCCACGCCGCCGCCGGCCGGACGGTGAGCGCGCCACCGATGGCGGGGGGCGACCCGCCGGCACGACAGGGCGGCACTGCGACCGCCGCTGCCGCCACGCGGCAGCCGGGAGCGGTCCGCACCGCGGCTGGGGCAGCGGCGGCCCATTCCGCGGCCAACCACGCCGCCGCCGACCGCGCCTCCCGCGATGCCGCGCTGGTGCTCGGCCTGACCCTGCCCGGTGATACGGTCCTCTACCTGCTGCTGCCGCTGCACGCCGCGGTGTTCGGGGTGTCGCTGGCGGAGGCCGGGCTGCTGCTCGCCGCGAACCGGCTGGTGCGCATTCTCGGCTATGGCTGGGTCGCGCGCTTCTACACGCGGCGCGGGCCGCGGGCCTCCTGCCTCCTCGCGGTGCTCGGCGCGACGGCCGCCGCGGCGGGCTATGCGCTCTCGCACGGGGTCTGGTGGCTGCTGGTGGCGCGGCTCCTCTGGGGCCTCTCCTTCGCAGCGATGAACATCGCGACCCAGGCCACGGCGACCGCGTTGGCGGAGGGGGCGGCCCGGCGCTCCGGCACCTCGCGCGCGATCATCAGCACCGGTCCGATGCTCGGCTTGCTCGCCGGCGCGGTCCTGGCGGAGTTCCAGGGGCCGCGGCTGGTCTTCGCGGTGCTGGCGGCCGTGTCGCTGCTCGCCCTGCCCTTCGCCTGGCGCCTGCCGGCCGGGCCCGGCGAGGCGCTGCACACGCCGGGACCACGCTTCGGCCTGCCGGCGCGGCTCGACGTCTGGTCCTTCGTGCAGGGCATGGCGCTCGACGGGGTGTTCGTGCTGGGCCTTTCCGTGCTTGCGGCCGCAGCGCTGCCGCAGGGGGCGGCGCTGGCGGCGGGGGCGGCGCTGGCGTCGCGCTATGCCTCGGAGATCCTGCTGGCCCCGCCGGCGGGGCGGCTGGCGGAACGCTTCGGCGCGCTGCCGGTGCTGATCGCCGTCTCGATCGTCTCGGCGGCGGGGATCGCGCTGATCGGGCTGGGGGCCCTCTGGATCGGCGCGGTTGCGGTGGTCGGGCTGCGCGGACTGCTGCAGCCCTTGCCGGCGCCGGTCGCGGCGGCGGCGAACCCGGGCCCCGCGCGGGTGCCGGCGCTGGCCCGCATGTCAACCTGGCGCGACATGGGGGCGGGGCTCGGGCCGCTGGTCGCCGGCACGCTGCTGCCGCTGGTCCCACCCGTGCTGCTCTACGGCGGCACCGCGCTGGCGCTTGCGCTGACCTCGCTCGCGCTGCTGCCGCGGTTTCGCTCTCCGCTGAGGCGATAGGCTCGTGCGGCTGTGCCCGACCACACTGCGGCCGGTGGCGCTCGCCATGCCGGGGCGATGGATGCGCGTGCCGTGTTCATCCGCGTGCGCCGTCAATCTCGGCATGATCGTTACCGCGCGGGCGTATGACGATGCGGAGATGCGCGTCTTCCGCAGCGAGAGTGGCGTAGGGCTTGTGGTGATGAGCAAGCGCGAGATCGCGTAGGGCACGGCGAATGGACCGCACGCCGAGAGTCCGGGCGCGGGCTGACCTTGCGGGATGCGCGGCTGGCCGGCGCCGTTTGCGTGCAACGGTCGGCGGGCTACAGAATCGCGACACCTAGCCCAGCGGCAGCGAGAACAAGGGGAGGGAACATGGCCAGGCTGAACGGGACGCACGATCCCGCCCTGCGTAGCTGGGTCGAGAGCGCCAACACGCCCGGTACCGACTTCCCGATCCAGAACCTGCCGCTCGGCGTGTTTCACCGGCGCGGCGAGGCGGCCGAGCGAGCGCGCGGCGGTGTCGCGATCGGCGACCGCATCCTCGACCTGGCCGCGGCGGTCACGGCGGGGCTGTTCGCCGGTCCGGCCGAGGCGGCGGCGCGCGCCGCGGCCGGCCCTGCGCTCAACCCGCTGATGGCGATGGGCAACGCCGCCGCCTCCGCGTTGCGTGCGCGGCTCTCCGCGCTGCTGCGCGCCGGCGCGCCGGAGCGCGCGCAGGTGGAGCCGCTGCTGGTGCCGATGGCGGAGGCGGAGATGCTGCTGCCGGCGACGATCGGCGCCTTCACCGACTTCCTCACCTCCACCTACCACACGGAGCGCGGCGGACGCCGCACGCGGCCGGAGAGTCCGCTGCCTCCGAACTTCAAGCACCTGCCGGTGGCCTACAACAGCCGGGCGAGCTCCGTGCGCGTCAGCGGCGAGGCGATCCGCCGGCCGAACGGCCAGCGTCTGCGCCCGGACGGCACGGTGCATTTCGGGCCCTGCGAGGCGCTGGATTTCGAGCTGGAGCTCGGCCTGTTCATCGGGCCCGGCAATCCCGTCGGCGAGCCGGTGCATCTCGACTTTGCGCCGGACCACATGTTCGGCTACTGCCTGCTCAACGACTGGTCGGCGCGCGACATCCAGCGGTGGGAGAGCCACCCGCTCGGCCCGTTCCTCAGCAAGAGCCTCTCGACCTCGATCTCGCCCTGGGTGGTCACGGCGGACGCGCTCGAGCCCTTCCGCGCCCCCGCGTTCCCGCGTGCCGAAAGCGACCCGAAGCCGCTGCCCTACCTCCACGGCGAGGCGGATCAGCGCGAGGGGCTGATGGACATCCGCATGGAGGCGTTCCTGCTGACGCCGCGCATGCGCGAGCGCGGCGAGCCGCCGGCGCGGGTGACGGCGACGAACTTCACCAACATGTACTGGACCTTCGCGCAGATGGTCACGCACCACATGTCGAACGGCTGCAACCTGCGGCCGGGCGACCTGCTGGGCAGCGGCACTGCCTCCGGTCCGACCGACGAAAGCCGCGCCTGCATGTCCGAGCTGACCGAGGCAGGCACGCAGCCGCTCACGCTGCCCAACGGCGAGACGCGGCGCTGGCTCGAGGACGGCGACGAGGTGATCTTCCGCGCCCGCGCCGAGCGCGACGGATTCGTGCCCATCGGCTTCGGCGAGTGCCGCGGCCGCATCGCGCCCGCGCCCGCCTGGCCGCGTGGCCGCAACGACGCCTGATCACCACGGACGGGAGGAACGCAGGACCATGCCGCGCCGGATCATCGACATCTCCGTCCCGCTCAAGGCCGGGATCAAGAGCGACCCGCCAGGGAGCGAGCCGCAGATCACCTACTACGACCACCACGCCACGGCGCAGCGCATGGCGGACTACATGGGCGTGCGCGTGGACCAGCTTCCGGAGGGCGAGTACGCGGCGGTCGAGCGGGTGAACATCAGCACCCACAACGGAACGCATCTCGACGCGCCCTACCACTACTTCTCGCGCATGAACGAGCGGCTGAAGCCGGGCGGCGAGCCCTCCTGGCGCATCGACGAGGTGCCGCTGGAGTGGTGCTTCCAGCCCGGGGTGAAGCTCGACTTTCGCCACCTGCCGGACGGCTATGTGGTGACGCCGGGCGATGTCGAGGCGGAGCTGAAGCGTATTGGGCACGAGTTGCGGCCGCTCGAGATCGTCGTGGTGAACACGCGCGCGGGCAGCCGCTACGGCGAGGACGACTACGTGGATGCCGGATGCGGCATGGGCAAGGCAGCGACGCTCTGGCTGCTGGAGCGCGGCATCCGCGTCGTCGGCACCGATGGATGGTCCTGGGACGCACCCTTCTCCTACACGAAGGAGCGCATCGCGGAGGGTGGCTCGCCGGACCTGATCTGGGAGGGCCACCGCGCCGGGCGTGAGATCGGCTACAGCCACATCGAGAAGCTGCACAACCTGGAGGTCCTGCCCCCGGACGGCTTCATGGTCTGCTGCTTCCCGGTGAAGGTGCACCGCGCCTCCGCCGGCTGGTGCCGGGCCGTCGCGATCATCGAGGAGTGAGCGCGAGGTGAGGCGGCGCCTGGCGTGGGCGCACCTGTCGCCGTGCCATCCGGGCCCGGCACGCGCCCGATCGAGGTGATCATCCCCTTCGCACCCTGCGGCGGCGTGGACGCGGTCGGCCGCGTCGTGGTGCTGGGCGGCAGAGGGCTAATCCCGTCGTGTGCAACCGGCTGGGTGAGCGGCGCGCCACTCCCCGGCGAGGCCGCGCGGTTTGGCTTTCGTTTCCAGCGGGAGTCCACCCGGGGGCGATAGCGGGGCCTGACAGGCGCACCGCCGCCCCAATTGAAGCCATCTCGCAGGATGCCGCGCGGTCCGAGCGGTGGCGGCTCCTCCGTGGCGGCCCATCCCTGCTGCCCGGTGCGCGTGCCCGCTCTTCGTTCGCGGCATCCTGCGGAGCCGGAAAGTGTCGCCACCCGCGCGATCGGCTCCGGTGGCCGGATGCCAATCTTCCATGCGCCGGCCTTCCCTCGGGACCGGACCCGCGTTCGGCCCCGACTCGCACCCCTGCGCTCTTGGCGGCACGCGAATTCAGTGCAAGATGCAGCCAAGGGAACGTCCAGGACATGGCAAAGTGCCAGCAATTGCGCTGCTCGGCGGAGCAGTCAGGCGGAGCGTGCAGCGGCACGGCAGCGGCGCCGTGCGGGTCAGGCCGGGCATGACGGCCCGGGCGCAGCCGGGAGCCTGACCGGGTGGCGCTGCCCGCGAGTCGCACCGCGCCGGCATTGTTGGCCGAGATGGCCGCGCGCCATCCGGAACGTGTGTTCGTCGTCGATGGCGACCGGCGGTTGAGCTGGGCCGATTTCCGCGCGGAGACGCGGCGGGTCGCGAAGGGTCTGCACGCGCTCGGCCTGCGCAGGGGCGACCGGGTCGCGATCCTCATGGGCAACCAGGCGGAGTGGCTGCTGACCCAATTCGCCGCGGCGACGCTCGGCGCGACGGCGGTCGCCGTGAACACCTGGTGGCGGGCGAGCGAACTGGGGCACGCGCTGGCGCTCAGCGAGGCCTCGGTGCTGGTGATGGTCGGGCGCTATCTGCGGCACGACGACACGGCGGAACTGGCCGCGCTCGGCGACCTCGCGCAGGCGCTCCCGGCGCTCCGCCACATCGTCTGCTGTGACGCAGCCGACCCGCCCGGCGCGATTCCCTTCACACGGATGGTCGAGGCGGGCGTCGGCGTGCCGGATGCGGCGATCGAGGCGGCAGAGGCCGCGGTGCGGCCGGACGCCCCGGCGCTCATCTGCTGCACCTCCGGCTCCACCGCGCGGGCCAAGGCCGTGCCGCTGCTGCACGAGGGCCTGATCCGCAACATGCACGACATCGGGGAGCGGATGCGCCTTTTCTGCCGCGAGGCGGCCGCCGCCTACAAGGTGCCAAGGCTGGTCGAGATCGTCACGGCCGGACAGGTGCCGCTGACCGACACGGGAAAGGTGAGCAAGCGCATGGTGCAGGAGCGGTTCGCCGCGCGCGGCCCGGCGAGGGGAGTGGCGGCCTGATGGAGTGGGAGATCCTCCTCGAGAACGTGCTGAACGCGCTGGCGGCCGGCATCACCATCGGCTGCATCTACGGGCTGATGTGCGTCGGCCTCAGCCTGATCTTCGGCATCATGCGCGTGGTGAATTTCGCGCAGGGCGACCTGCTGATGCTCGGCGCCTACGCGGCCTTCTACCTCGTCGCCGCCTGGGGCGTCCTCGCCTTCCTGGGGCCGGAAGTCGCGCCCTTCGCCGGTGCCATCCTGGCCGGCCCCATCGTCTTCGCCGTGGGCTGGCTGCTGCACCGCTGGATTGTCGCCCGGGTCTCCGGCCTGCGGACCGTGGCGAGCCTCGACGAGGGCCATTTCGGCCAGCTCATCGTCACGCTCGGCATCGCGCTGATCCTGCAGAACGGCGGCCTGATCCTCTTCGGCTCCATGCCGCGCGCGGTGCGCACGCCGCTCTCCTCCTCCGCCTGGATGGTGGAGACGGGGATCGGCGACGCGACCATCTTCCTCAACAAGGCGCGCGTCATTTCCGGCCTGGCCGCCATCCTCGTCGTCGTCGCGCTCTACTGGCTGCTCGAGCGCACGCGGCTCGGCAAGGCGCTGCGCGCCGCGGCGGACAACCCCACCGCCGCGACCTACATGGGCATCGACGTGGACCGCGCGCACCGCATCGCCTTCGCCCTCGGCAGCGGCATCACGGCGGTCGCCGGCGGGCTGGTGGCGAGCTACCTGTCCTTCACCCCGTTCATGGGGCTCGACTTCGTGGTGATTATGTATGCGGGCGTGGTGCTGGGCGGCATGGGCAGCCTGCTCGGCGCCTTCTGGGGCGGGCTGACGATCGGCTTCGTGCAGCAGATCTCGGCGCTGGTCCTGCCGCCACAGTTGCAGAACGCGGCGATCTTCGTCGTCTTCCTGCTGATCGTGGTCCTTCGGCCCCAGGGCCTGTTCGGCCGCTCGGCGGAGCGCGCCTGATGCGGCCCGGCGCGCTCCCCCGCATCCGGCGGGATGCCCTGATCTTCGCGGCGCTCGTCGCCCTCTACCTCGCCGTCTCGGGCGTGGTGACGAACAGCTACTACCAGTTGATGCTCACCCTGGTGCCGATCTGGGCGGTGATGGGCATCTCCTGGAACCTGTTCTCAGGCTATGTGGGCCTCACCTCCTTCGGCCATGCCGTGTTCTTCGGGCTCGGCGCCTACACGGTGGCGCTGACGCTGAATTGGTGGGACCTGTCGCCCTGGTTCGGCATCGCGATCGGCGCGGTGGTCGGCGCGGCGGCGGCGGTGTTCATCGGCATGCCGACCTTCCGGCTGCGCGGGCACTACTTCGCCCTCGCGATGCTCGCCTTCCCGCTCGTGCTGCTCTACGTCTTCCAGTACCTCGGCTACCAGGAGGTGTCGCTGCCGATGAAGCGGCAGGACCCCTTCTTCTGGCTGCAGTTCACCGATCCGCGCGCCTTCACCGCCGTCGCGGTCGGGATGCTGGTCGTCGCGATGGCGATCTCCTTCGCGGTCGAGAATTCGCGCTTCGGCCTGACGCTGATGGCGATCCGCCAGAACGAGCTAGCCGCCGAGGCCTCGGGCATCGACGCCCGGCGCTGGAAGATGCGCGCGCTGGTGCTGAGCGGCGTGATCGCCGCGACGGCGGGCGGGCTCTACGCCTGCATCCTCCTCGTCGTCACGCCGGAAGCGGTCTTCGGCATCCTCACCTCGGCGCAGGCGCTGACGGTGGTGCTGTTCGGCGGCGTCGGCACGGTCTGGGGACCGCTGATCGGCGCTGCCATCCTGATCCCGCTGGCCGAGACGCTGCACGCCGAGCTCGGCAACATCGTCCCCGGCATCCAGGGGGTGGTGTACGGCGTGGCGATCATCCTGGTGATGCTGCTGGCGCCGGAGGGCATCTTCTGGACCTTGCGCGACCGCTGGCTGCGCGACCGCGGGCCGGCCGCGCCGGTGCCGCGCGGCGACCGCCCTGCCTCTGCCGCGGTGGCGCCGCTCGTCACGGCCCCGCCGCAGGTTTCGGGTCCGCTGCTCCGTGTCGAGGGCCTGTCGAAGTCGTTCGGTGGGCTGCGCGCGGTGGACGACGTCTCCTTCGAGGTGAAGCCGGGCGAGATCCTCGGCATCATCGGCCCGAACGGCGCCGGCAAGACGACGCTGTTCAACGTGCTCAACGGCGTGCTGCCGGCCGATTCCGGCCGCGCCTGGCTTGCCGGCGAGCCGATCACCGGGCGCAAGCTCCACGCCATCTGCCGCCTCGGCGTCGGCCGCACCTTCCAGGTGGTGCGCTCCTTCCCGCGCCTCGCCCTGCTCGACAACGTGCTGATCGGCGCCTACGGCGCAGGCCTGACCGGGGACGCAGCGGTGGCGGCGGCGGAGGAGGCGCTGGCGCGCGTCGGCCTGCTGGACCAGGCCGCGCAGCCGGCCGGCCAGCTCACCAACAAGGGTCTGCGGCTGATGGAGCTGGCGCGCGCCCTCGCCGGCCGTCCACGCCTCCTGCTGCTCGACGAGACGCTCGCCGGCCTCGGCCGCGAGGAGTGCGACGAGCTGCTCGAGGTGCTCGGCCGGCTGCGCGCGGAGGGCATGACGATCGTCATCATCGAGCACACCATGCACGCCATGCTGCGCCTCGCCGACCGCTTCGTCGTGCTCGACCACGGCAAGGTGCTGGCCGAGGGCGCGCCGCGCGCGGTGGTGGAGGACCGGTCGGTTATCGAGGCCTATCTCGGCAAGAAGTGGCTCGCGCGATGCTCGACATAGAGGATTTTTCCGTTGCCTACGGCGGCCTGCGCGCGCTGAGCGGCGTGTCGCTCTCGGTCGGCGAGGGGCAGCTCGTCGCCATCGTCGGCCCGAACGGTGCCGGCAAGTCCACGCTGTTCAAGGCGATCTCGGGCATCGTCCCGCCGGTCTCCGGAAGCATCCGCTTAGACGGACGCGACCTGCTCTCGGTCCCGCCCGCGCGGCGCCCGCATCTCGGCATCGCCCACGTCCCCGAGGGGCGTCAGGTGTTCAAGACGCTGACGGTGCGCGAGAACATCGAGATGGGCGCCTACACCGAGGCCGGGCGAGCACGCTTCGCGCAGACGCTGGAGCGCATCCACGAGCTGTTCCCCATCCTGTACGAGCGGGCGGGGCAGCTCGCCGGCACGCTTTCGGGCGGCGAACAGCAGATGCTGGCGATCGCGCGCGGCCTCGCCTCCGCCCCGCGCCTCCTGATGCTCGACGAACCCTCGATGGGCCTCGCCCCGGCGGTGGCGGACATGATCTTCGAGCGCATCTCGCAGATCCATCGGGAGGACGGGCTCACCATACTGCTCGTCGAGCAGCGCGTCGCCGAGGCGCTGGAGCTCTGCGACCGCGGCTACGTGCTGGAGACCGGGCGCATCGTGCTCGACGGCCCGTTCCAGACGCTGATCAACGATGACCGCGTGCGCCGCGCCTATCTCGGGCTCGGCGACTAGCAGGGAGGATACCGGCCATGACGACCGACAGCACCACCACCACCGCCACCACTCGCCGGGGCGCCCTTGCGCTTGGCCTCGGCGCCGCGGTGGCGACCGCCACCGGCGGCTTCCGCCGCGCGCGGGCGCAGAACCCCTCGGAGGTCAAGGTCGCCATCCTCTCGCCGATGTCCGGCCCCTGGGCGCGGCAGGGCATTCTGGCGCGCATGGGCGGCGAGCTGGCGGTGGACGAGGTCAACAGCGCGGGCGGCATCCGCTCCCTCGGCGGAGCGAAGGTGAAGCTCGTCATCTATGACGCCGGCGAGAACGCGGAGCGGGCGAAGAACGCCGCGCAGCGCATGATCGCGCAGGAGCCGGACCTCGTCGGCGGCGCGGGTGCCTGGCTCTCCTCCTTCACCCTCGCCGTGAGCGAGGTGACGGAGCGGGCGGAACTCCCTTGGCTCACCCTCTCCTACGCGGACTCGATCACGGAGCGCGGCTTCCGCTACATCTTCCAGTCCTCGCCGACCTCGGCCGCCCAGGCGCGGGCGACTCTGCCGACGATCCTCCAATTGGCGGAACGCGCGACGGGACGGCGGCCGAGGCGGCTCGCCATGATCGCGGACAACACCGCTGCGCCGCAGGGCATCGTCAAGCCGATCCGCGAGGGCGAGGCGCAGAAGTACGGCCTCACCATCGTGGTGGACGAAACCTTCACCCCGCCGCTCTCCGACGCGACGCCGCTGATCCAGCGCGTGCGCAGCGCGCGGCCCGATTTCCTGCTGCTGCTCTCGACCGCCGTCCCCGACGACAAGCTGCTGGTCGAGAAGCTGAACGAGTACGGCCTCGGCCAGGGGCGGCTGCCGACGATCGGCAATGGCGGGCACTGGGGCGCCCCGGAGCTGGCGCAGGTGACGAACCCGCAGATTCTCGAAGGGATGATGTTCACGCTCTCAAACTGGCCCGGCAAGGGCCTGGAGGACCTGAACCGCCGCTTCGTGGAGCGCACGGGCGAGCCGTGGATGGGCCACGACTCTCTCATCCCCTACGCCAACATCAAGATCCTGTGCGAGGCGATGGAGCGCGCCGCCTCCGCCGACCGGCGCAAGGTCGCGGAGGCGATCCGCAGCCTCGACATCCAGAACGAGGGCCCGGCGCTGCTGTTCCCGAGCCGGCGGCTGAAGTACGACGAGCGTGGCCGCCTGATGCACGCCGAGATGGTGACCTGCCAGTGGCGCGGCGGCGTCCCGCAGGTGGTCTTCCCGGAGTCGATTGCGACGATGCAGGCCCTCTGGCCGCGGAGCTGACAGGCGCGACGGCGGGCGGGCTGGCTGACCGGCGGGATGCGCGCTTTCCGGCGCCCCGCACGGAGCTCGGGGAGGCACCGGTGTGGGACGCGGAGAGGGGCGTGCTCCTCTTCGTGGACGCATCGGTCGGCGCATGGTCCGCCACGACGCGGCGGGGCGGCTGACGGGAGAGGGGGACTGCCGCGGATCCCCGGCTCCTACGCGCTGCGCCGCGACGGCGCCGGGCTCCTCATGGCCTGGCGCAACGGCCTTGCGCTGATCGAGCCGGAGGCGGGCCGCTTCGAGGACCTGCCCACCGGCCCGCTCGACTTCGCGAGGGAGCGCGGTTCAACGACGGGTGCTGCGACCGGCTCGGCCGCTTCTGGGTCGGCACCATGGATCGCGCGCTGCGCGAGCCGGTCGGCGCGCTCTACCGCGTCGACCCGGACCTCTCGGTGCACCGCGTGGCCGGCGGCGTCACCCTCTCCAACGGCATCGCGTGGAGCCCGGACGACCGCGTGATGTACCACTGCGACACAGCGGCCGCAGTGGTGCGCGCCTACGACTTCGACCTCGGTGCGGGCGCGGTGGCGAACCCGCGCGTGCTGATCCGCTTCGGGCCGGGCGAGGGCCGGCCCGATGGCTGCGCGGTGGATGCCGAGGGCTGCCTCTGGGTCGCCGTGGTGGAGGCCGGCCTGGTGGCGCGCTTCGACGCCGCTGGCCGGCGCGTGCGCGAGCTGCGCCTCCCCGTCTCCCGCCCGACCAGCCTCTGCTTCGGCGGCGAGGGCCTGCGCACCCTGTTCGTCACCTCCATGCGGCACGGCATGGCGGAGGACGAACTGGCGCGCGAGCCGCTCGCCGGCGGGATCCTCGCCCTGGATGCCGGCGTCGCCGGCCTGCCGGAGGCGCGCTTCGCGGGGTAGGCAAACCCGCTCAGATCACCCCTTCCTCCGCGAGCGCGTCCACCTCGCGCCGCGAGTAGCCGAGCAGCTCGCCGAGGATGGCGTGGTTGTCCTCGCCGTAGCAGGGCGCGCCGCGGTCGATGATGCCCCCCGAATAGGCCGGCGTGGCGGAGAGCTTCATCGGCAGCTCGGTCACCGGCCAGCGGCCGATCTTCGTGCCCGTCACCTCGGTGAACCATTCCAGCGCGGCAAGCTGCGGGTCGCGGTCGCAGCGGTCCTCGGCGGTCTGGCACACGCCGGCGGGCACGCCGGCCGCCTGCAGCCGCAGCATCACCTCATACGCATCGAGTGATCGCGTCCACGCCCCGACGGCCGCATCCAGCGCATCCTGGTTCGCCAGCCGCGCCTCCAGCGTCGCGAAGCGCGGGTCGGCGCGCCATTCCGGCCGCTCCGCGACGCGGCACAGCGCCGCCCAGGAGGCGTCGTCGAAGCAGGCGATCGCCACCCAGCGGTCCTCGCCGGCGCAGGGATAGGCGCCATGCGGCGCCGCCGGCTTGTAGGGCGAGCGGTTGCCGATGCGCTGCCACACCCGCCCGTTCGCCGACCAGTCCAGCACCGTCGAGGCGGTGAGGAAGATGCCGGACTCGCACTGCGAGGAGTCGATCCACTGCCCCTCGCCGGTGCGGTCGCGGTGGTAGAGCGCGCTGAGGATCGCGAGGCCGAAGCCATAGGCGCCGATCCAGTCGAGGTAGGAATAGCCCCAGCCCGCCGGCATGGCGGGCTCCGGCAGGCCGGACATATCCGCCGTCCCGGCGAAGGCCGCCGCCACCGGGCCGACGGTGCGGAAGCGCCCGTAGGTGCCCGTGCCGCCCATGCCCGACTGCTGCACGTAGATGATGTCCGGCCGCAGCGAGCGCAGCACGTCGTAGCCGAGCCCGAGCCGCTGCAGCACGCCGGGCGAGAAGCCCTCCGCCACCACGTCCGACATCGCGATCAGGCGCTTCGCGATGTCCAGGCCCTTCGGGTGGCGGATGTTGAGCGACAGCCCGCGCTTGCCGGCGTTCTTGTTGTTGAACTGGCCGCCCATGTCCGGGTCCGTCACGCCGGGCAGCGGCGCGGTCGCCTTCTCGCGCGCCGCGCGGCCGCCAACCGGGGCCATGGCGGCGAGGCGCGTATCCGGGTTCTCCTTCCACTCGACCTTGATCACCTCCGCACCGAGCGCGGCGAGGAAGCGCGTGCCGCCAGCGGAGGCGAGGAACCAGGAGAAGTCGAAGATGCGCACGCCCTGCAGCGGGAAGGGCTTGCCGCGCGGCGAGAGGCGCGGCGGCGCGGCGGGGCGTGGCCGCGCCGGGACGGAGGCTGCCTGGCGCGTCTCAGGCAGCGCATCCAGCACTGCGCGCGTGTCCTCGCCAATCAGCGGCGCGCGGCGGCCTGTCTGCCACGCCGTCTTGTCGCTCAGCCACTTGCTCACCGGATAGCGGAAGCTACGGCCGAGTTCCGGATGCTCGATGTCGGCGAAGGTGCGGCGCTTGAGCCAGTGCTCGTCCGTCGCGTTCTCGTGCGGCTTGCGCAGCGGAGCCCAGAGCAGGCCGGCCTCCTGCGCCTCGCGCCAGGGCAGGTTCTCCCAGGTGTGGGCGCGGATGAAGCGCTGGATGATCTCCAGCACATGCGCCCGCGATTCGTCGTTGGCGCTCGAGCCCGGCACGTTGCGCGCGCGCAGGTCGGCGCCCTCTGCCGGGCGCTGGAGGTCCGCCTGCATGCCGTAGCGCTCGAGAAAGGGCACCAGGTTGGCCTGGTCTCGCACCGAGACGCCGTAAGCGATGCACCAGCGCCCGTCCTTGGTGTGGCCGACATTCGGCACCTGGGTCGGATGCTCCACCGCGTGGCGGCAGGTCTGGCGGAACAGCGGCGCGCGGCGCATCACCCAGGACATCACGTCGAGCTCGGTGTTCTTCGACACCGCCTCGTGGATCGCGCAGGAGACGTCCTGGCCCTCGCCGGTGTGCAGGCGGTGCATCAGTGCGGCGACGATGCCGACGGCGAGCTGCTCGCCCGCGATGTGGTAGGCGTGCCAGAGCTGCGGCGCGATCGGAGGCGTGTCGTATCGCTGGCCGGGAGCGGGGTCGTAGCCGCAGTTCATCATCACCCCGCCGAGGGCGAGGTGGATCAGGTCGCTCGCCTGGAAGTCCTTCCACGGCCCGGTGTCGCCGAACGGCGTCATGCGCGCGTGGATCAGGGAAGGGAAGCGCTTCGTGACCTCGCCCGGCGCGAGGCCCAGTTCGCGCGGCAGGGCGCCGCGCGTCGAATCGAGCAGCACGTCGGCTTTGCCGATCAGCGCCAGCATCTGGCGCTTCCGAACCTCCGGGTCGGCGTCGAGCACGACGGAATGCTTGCCGCGGTTGTAGGCCCAGAAGTGCAGCGAGCGCTCCGGGTGCGGCGTGTCATCGAGGAACGGGCCGATGCGCCGGGTCGGGCTGCCCTCCGGCGGCTCGACCTTCACCACCTCCGCTCCGAGGCCGGCGAGGACGAGGCCGACATACTCGGCGGTCTCGTCCGCCACCTCCACCACGCGGATGCCGGCGAGCACGCCGGGCTTCGCGCCTGTAGTATCAGCCAATGCAACCTCCTGGATGATGCCCGGTGTGCCCACGTGGTCTCAGCCTTGCAGGTCTCAGCCTTGCAGCGGACGGAATTTCGGCAGGTTGATCTGGTCCGTCGCGCGCTCGAACACGACCTCCAGCGGCGCGCCGATCGGCACGTCCTCGGCCCTGGCGCCGACGAGGTTGCTGATCATCAGCGGACCTTCCTCAAGCTGGACGAGAATCACGGCGTAGGGAATCTCCGGCGCGAATCCCTCCCAGTAGGCGCGATGGAACCGCACCCAGGAGAGCAGCGTGGCCCGGCCGGAGACCGGCTCCCAGCTCTGGTCCTTCGACAGGCAGCGCGGGCAGACCGGCGCGCCCGGATAGTGCCGGTGCCCGCAGTCGTCGCAGCGCTGCACGGAGAGGCGGCCGCGGTTGGCGAGGTCCCAGAAGCCCTTGCTGACCGGATCGATCGTCGGCAGCGGCTTCGCGGCGGCCGGCGTGGTGGTGGCGCTCATCGCGTGTGCTCCTCCGTGGCCGCTCAGCCGGGCGTGTAGATGATGGTGCGGCAGCAGGGCGTGACGGCGGCGAACTGCACCACCTCCGCGCCCGGCACCTGGCGCTCGCCGCACTCGCCGCGGACCTGGCGCACTGCCTCGACGTTCAGCGCCCAGCCCTGCATGTAGGAGTTGGAGAGGTGCCCGCCATCGGTGTTGGTCGGCAGCTTCCCGCCCAGCTTCAGCGTCCCGCCCTCGACGAAGGGGCCGGACTCGCCGCGGCCGCAGAAGCCGAGGCCTTCCAGCGCGAACAGCACGGTCGGGCTGAAATTGTCGTAGCACATGAAGGCGTCCACGTCGCCGGGCCCGACGCCGGCCATGCCGTAGGCCTGCCGTGCCATGTCCTGCGCCTCGTCATACCAGAAGTTCAGGTCGAAATTGGCGATCGAGGACTCGGTGTAGGCCTCGCGCGCGCCGAAGCCGGAGATCAGCACGGGGCGCTTGCGCAGGTCGCGCGCGCGCTCCCGCGTCGTCATGATGATGCAGACCGCGCCGTCGTTGATCAGGCAATAGTCGAGCAGGCGCAGCGGCTCGCAGATCGGGCGCGCGTTCTCGTGGTCCTCGATGGTGATGGGCTTCTTCATCACCGCATCAGGGTGGAGGATCGCGTGCTCGCGGAAAGCCACCGACACCTCGGCGAGCTGGCGCGTCGTGGTGCCGTAGAGCGCCATGTGCCGGCGGAACATCATCGCATGTGCCGCGCCCGGCGAGGTCATGCCCCAGGGATCCCAGAAGCCCGGCGATTCGTCGCCGCCGTAGTTCACGCGCCGCGAGCGGCCGATATTGGTGTAGATCAGCGCGGCGTAGTCGCAGAGCCCCGCATGCAGCGCCGCGGCCGCCTCGATGATGCCCATCGCCGACATCCGCCCGTGCGGCGGCAGGGTGATGGTCCAGCGCGGGTTCAGGCCGAGGATCTGGCCCATGCGCGCGTAGTAGGGCACGCGGCAGACGAGCAGCCCGTCGATCTTGTCCCTCTCGATCCCGCAATCGGCGACGGCGCGGCGGAAGGCCTCGGCACCGAGGCCGTAGTCGTCGGTCTCGGGGAAGCTGCCATAGGCGGTGTTGCCGACGCCGACGATCGCAATCTTGTCCTTGAGCGCGCGGAAATCGTCCATCTCCGTCAGGCCTTCCCGGTCCGGGCACGTCCGCCTGTGGGTCTGGGGACGGATGGCCGTCGATCGAACATGGCTGCTCCTCCTGCGCGGACGCTGCCGCTTTTCGGCCGTCCGCTTGCTTTGTTGCGCCTCCGGTGCGGCGTGCCCGGTTGGCTCCGTGCCGAAGCTTAGACTCGGTCCCGGCGGCGGCGAACCCCCCTCCGCATCCTTCGGCGAGTTCCGCTGTCTGCTGGCAGCGCCACGCGCTCCAATTCCGGTAAGGCGGATCGAGAGAGCTGGGTGCACGCAGCGGGGCCATCCGCGCATATCCGGCGCAACCGCATTCCATGAAGTGCCATGCGCGCGGTCCGAAGGGCAGCCGGCGGCCATGCCGCCGTCAGGCTGGCGACGTGACGGCTTCCTTCATCGCCGCCGGCCGGGCGATATAGGAGGGCGACCAATGGAAAACGGAGGAAGCGCATGAGGCTCGGTTCCTGGCTCGGCGCGGCACTGCTCGCAGCCGGTCTTTCGTTCGGTGCATCGCCGGAGGCGGTGGCGCAGAGCGCCTCTGGCTACCCGAACCGCCCGATCCGCCTGGTCGTGCCCTTCGCTGCCGGCGGGCCGACCGACATCGTCGCGCGGACGATGAGCCCCAAGATGAGCGCCATGCTCAACAACCAGCCGATCGTGATCGACAACCGGCCCGGAGCGGGCGGTGTCACCGGCGTGGACGTCGTGGCGAGGGCGGCGCCGGACGGCTACACGATCGGCTTCGGCAGTGCGGGTGCGCTCGCCATCTCGCCCGGTCTGCCCGACCGCACCATGCCCTACGACACGCTTCGCGACCTGGCGCCGATCACCCTCGGCGTGCTGGTGCCGGAGCCGGTGGTGGTGCCGGCGAACATGCCGTTCCGCACGATGCAGGAGTTCATCGCCGCCGCGCGGGCCCAGCCGGGGCGGCTGAATTACGGCCACACAGGAACGGGCAGCATGCCGCACCTCGTGGGCGAGCTGCTCAAGTTCACCGCCGGCATCGACATCGTCGCGGTTTCCTACCGCGGTGGCGCGCCGCTGACGACCGCGCTGCTCGCCGGCGAGGTCCAGATGGGCCTCGCGGACCTGCCGGTGCTGTTGCCGCAGATCCGCGCCGGCGCCATCCGTGCGCTCGCCGTCGGCAACCGGGAGCGGCTGCCCTGGCTGCCCGACGTGCCGACGATGGACGAGGTCGGGCTGCCCGGCGTGGACACCAACAACTGGCATGGCCTAGTCGCCCCGGCGCGCGTGCCGGAGCCGATCCTGGACGCGATCCACCGTGCCGCCGTCGCCGCCCTGCGCGATCCGGAGGTGGCGCGCAGCCTCTACGACCAGGGCGCGATCCCGGGCGGCAACAGCCGCGCGGAATTCGCCGCCTTCATCCGCAGCGAGATGGAGAAATGGGCGGCAGTGATCCGCCGCGGCAACGTGCGCGCGGACTGAAGCGCGCGTGCGGCGGGCGGGCGCGGGCACCGTCCGCCCGCCGCACCCGGCTACTTGTGCCGCAGGTAGAGCGGCGTCTTGCCCATCACCCGCATCGCGTGGTCGGCGGCGAACAGGTCGGCATAGTGCAGCACATGCGCCTCGACGCTCTTCCCGTGGAAGGGCGCATTGGTCGCGTGCGTCGCGACGGTGCTGACCACGAGATGCGGGAAGCCGAGATCCTTGAGCAGCATCGCCCCGACCACGCCGTGCGGCAGCTCGTGGAACAGCCGTGAATGGCCCTGGCCGTCCTCGCCCTCGTCGCGGCGGTAGAGCAGCGGCTTGTCCACGTCGTGCAGGATGAGGATCGAGACCATCGTGTCCCAATCGATGCTCACGCCCCAGTCCGCGGCCGCGCGCCGGGCGAGGTCAACGCCGGCGCGCGTGACCTCGTTGACGTGCTCGATCAGCGGATAGAAGGGCGGGCCGGCCTGGAAGGGCATGTCCGAGAGCTCCTCGTAGGGGCTCGAGGACCAGGCGCTGACCCAGGCGGTCACGATGCGGTCGCGCACTTCGGGCGAGACCAGATCAAGGCCCCATAGCGCCTCCTCGACCGTCTTGCGGCGGGAATTGCTGGCGCGGTCGATGGTGTAGGGGCTGTCCGACATGGCTCAGTCTATCCTGATGTTGGCGAGGCGCACGACGCGGGTGTGCAATTCGATCTGCTGCGCCCGGAAGGCGCTGAACTCCTCGGGCGTGTTGGCGCGGGTCAGTGCCCCGAGTGCGGTGAGCCGCTCCGCCACGGTCGCATCGCGGATCACGGCGTTCAGCTCGGCGTTGAGCCGGCGCACGATCTCCTCGGGCGTGCCGGCGGGGGCGAAGAGGCCGTTCCACTCATAGGTGACAACCTCCGGGTAGTGCTCGGCGATCGCCGGCACGCCGGGCAGCACGGACAGCTCGCCCGGCGGGCCGCAATGGGCCATGATCCGCGCGCGGCCTGCCCGGAAGATCGGCACCGCGGCCGGGACGTTGCTGAAATTCAGCGGCACCCGGCCGGAGAACAGGTCGTTCCGCGCCGCCGCGATCTCGCGATAGACGATGTGGTTGATGCGCACGCCGGCGGCATGGTTGAACAGCTCCAGCGTGACGTGCTGCGCGGTTCCGATGCCGGCCGTGGCGCAGTCGAGCTTTCCGGGATTGGCCTTGGCGTAGGCGACCAGCTCCGGGATGGTTTTCTGCTCGAAGCCGTTGGTCACCATGAGGGTGTTCGGCGACACCATGGCGAGGAACACCGGAACCAGGTCGCGCTCCGTGTTGTAGGGCAGGCGCGCGCCGAACAGGGCCGGGTTCACCGAATGGGCGGTGGCGTCGTAGAGCAGCGTGTAGCCATCCGCCGGCGCGCGCGCGACCGTCGCGGC
The DNA here is from genome assembly GCA_019689515.1 of Acetobacteraceae bacterium. Classification (GTDB taxonomy): domain Bacteria; phylum Pseudomonadota; class Alphaproteobacteria; order Acetobacterales; family Acetobacteraceae; genus Caldovatus. Next base: position 19,477 of record JADGHI010000005.1, read on the forward strand.
GGCGATGGTGCCCGCCGCGCCCGGGCGGTTCTCGACGACGAATTGCTGGCCGAGCCGCTCCGACAGCGCGTTGAGGAGGATGCGGCAGACCGTATCCGCCGTGCCGCCCGCGCTGTAGGCGTTGACCACGCGCACCGCGCGGGTCGGATATGCGGCGGCGCCCTGGGCACGCAGCACATGGGGCGGCGCCGTGAAGGCCGCGGCGGTGGCGGCGAGCAAGGCACGGCGGCCCGCCCGCCGCGTCGCGACACGATGCTCCATCATTCTCCCTCTTCCTCCCGCGCTCATCGTCCGGCGAGCTGCCGCCCGAGTTCCAGACCCGCATAAGAGGGCGTCGGGCTCGGCATCAGCCAGCGGAACCCCTGGGCGAGCAGCGCCTCCACGTTTCGCGCATCCACGTGCGGGTGGCCGACGACGACGTTGTGCTCCTTGCAGATCGCCACGACCTCCGCGATCGCCGAGAGCAGGGTCGGGTGCTCGTATTGCCGCGGGATGCCGAGATCCTGCGACAGGTCGCCCTCGCCGATGATCACCACCGCGATGCCCGGCACCTCCTCGAGGATGCGCGGCAGGTTCCGGATCGCCTTCACCTCCTCGCACATGATCCCGACCAGGATCTCGCCCAGAGGGTTGAGCGGCCAGGTGTCGGCGCGGCGGTAGTATTCCTGCTGCGTCAGGCCCCAGTAGCGCGCCGCGGCCATCGGGGCGTCGCCGCGCTGGCCGGCGGGCTCGGCGTAGGGCGCGCCGGGCGGGCGCGGGTAGCGGCAGGCGGCGACCGCGTTGCGCGCCTCCTCCACCGTGCTGACATGGGGCCAGATCACGCCGTACACGCCCGCGTCGAGCACCTGCTTGGCGATCCACTGGTTCATCTCGCCGCCATTGGGCGGGATGCGCACCATCGGCGTCACCGCCGGGGCGAGGGAGCCGCTCTCCAGGATCTGTCGCCGGTTCAGCATGTATTGCAGGCAGTCGCGCAGCGCGCGGATGTCGTAGGCGCCGTGCTCCATCTCGAACACCACGCCGTCATAGGCGGTGGAGGAGAGCGCGATGGCGGTGCTCACCTCCGCGGGCGCGAAGGTGACGAAGGCGGGCTTGCCGGATTCAAGCGCCCCGATCGCCCCGTTCAGGCGCGGGATGTCCACCATGGTCCGTCTCCCCCTGGCACGAGGCGCGGGGATCGCAGCGCCGTGCGCGCCGCCGGATCAGTCCGCCGCAACAACCTCCAGCACATGCTCCGCCAGTGCGAGCGAGGCGGTCAAGCCCGGGCTCTCGATGCCGAAGAGGTTGATCAGGCCCGGCACGCCGTGCGTCGCGCGGCCCTGCACGACGAAGTCCTGCGCCGGCGCGCCGGGCGGGACGATCTTCGGCCGGATGCCGGCATATCCGGGTTGCAGCGCGCCGTCCGGCAGGCCGGGCCACCAGCGGCGGATCGAGGCGTAGAAGCTCTCGGCGCGGCGCGGATCCACCGCGTAGTCCAGCCCGTCCACCCACTCGACATCCGGCCCGAACCGCGCCTGGCCGGCGAGGTCGATCGTCAGGTGCGTCCCCAGCCCGCCGGGCACCGGCACCGGATAGATCAGCCGCGAGAAGGGGGAGCGGCCGGAGAAGGTGAAGTAGTTGCCCTTCGCGAAATAGGCCTGCGGCACGTGCTCCGCCGGCATGCCCTCGAGGCTGCGCGCAAGGCGTGGCGCGTGCAGCCCGGCCGAATTGATCAGCAGGCGGCAGGCGAGCTCCATCGGCTCCGCCCCGCCCACGCGCAGCGTGATGCCGGCTTCGCCGACGCGCCCGCCCTCGACCGGCGCATGGAAGGCGAAGACCGCGCCGGCGTTCTCCGCGTCGCCCTGCAGGGCGAGCATGTAGGCGTGGCTGTCGATGATGCCGGTGGAGGGCGAGACGAGCGCCGCCGTACATTGCAGCGCCGGCTCCATCGCCTTCGCCTCCGCGGCCGGGATCAGGCGCAGGTCGTCCACGCCGTTCGCCGCCGCGCGGGCCCGGATCGCCTCCAGCCGTCCCGCCTCCTCCTCATTCGTCGCGACGATCAGCTTGCCGCAGTTCCGGTGCGGCACGCCCCGCTCCGCGCAATAGGCGTAGAGCTTCTTCCGGCCGGCGACGCAGGTGCGCGCCATCAGGCTGCCCTGCGCGTAGTAGATGCCGGCGTGGATCACCTCGCTGTTGCGCGAGGAGGTCTCGGTGCCGATGCCCTCCGCCGCCTCCAGCACCAGCACCTCGCGCCCCGAAAGCGCCAGCGCGCGCGCAACCGCCAGCCCCACGACGCCCGCGCCGACCACGACGCATTCGACGGATTCCACGCGCGATCACTCCCTCACCCAGGCCGGGTCCTTCACCAGCATCGCGTCCTCCACCACCACCACGTCGAGGCCGGTGGTGTGGAACATCAGGATCGCGTCCTCCGCGCTGTGCAGGATCGGCTTGCCCATTACGTTGAAGGAGGTGTTGAGCAGGACCGGCACCCCGGTCAACCGGTGGAACTCGGAAAGCAGCGCGTGGAAGCGCGGGTTCCACTCGCGCCGCACGCTCTGCAGCCGTCCCGTGCCGTCGGCGTGCACCACCGCGGGCACCAGGGGGCGCTTCTCCGGCCGCCAGCGCAGCGTACGCTCCATGTAGGGGCTTTCCTGATAGTCCTCGAACCAGTCCGGCCCGTGCTCGGCGAGGATGGCGGGGGCGAAGGGCCGGAAGGCCTCGCGGAACTTCACCTTGGCGTTGATCAGGTCCTTCATGCCCGCCGGCCGCGGATCGGCGAGGATGGAGCGGTTGCCGAGCGCGCGTGGCCCGAATTCCGCCCGCCCCTGCGCCCAGCCGACGAGCTTCCCCTCGGCGAGGAGTCGCGCCGTCTCGGCGATCAAGCGGTCCTCGGACAGGCGCTTCAGCCTCGGTTCCCAGGCTGCCATCGCCTCGAACGGCTCCGTGCGCAGCGGCGAGCCGAGATAGGGTGAGACGAAGCCGCCGCGCGCCGCCGGCGGCCGCACACCGCCGTGGTCTTCCGAGACGGCCAGCCACGCCGCGCCCACCGCATTGCCGTCGTCCGCCGGCGCGGAGGGCACGTAGACGCGGCGGAAGGGCGTGCGCCCGGCGATCTTCCCGTTGAAGGAGGAGTTCAGCGCGCAGCCGCCCGACAGCACGAGGTTCTCCGACGGTGCCTTCGCCGCCGCCTCGGCGAGCAGCACCGCCATCATCTCCTCGAACACGTCCTGGCCGCAGCGCGCGAGGTCGGCCCAGCCCTGCCCGCCGGGATCGGGCGGCCGCCGCGCCGCGATCGCCCTCGCCACCTCGCGCACCGTGGCGGCGTCGGCGAAGACCAGGTCGCCCTCGCGCACCGTGTAGAGCCGCCGGAGCAGCGCCAGCAATTCCGGGTCGCGCTCGCCGTAGGGCGCGAGGCCCATCACCTTCCACTCCTCGCCCTTCACCTGGTCGAAGCCGCAGAGGTCGGTGACGAGGCCGAAGAAGAAGCCGATGGATTCGCGTCCGACATGCCGGCGCAGGGTCTCGATCCGCCCGTCGCCGTGATAGCGCTGGATCGCCGCCGCCCCGACCTCGCCCATCCCGTCCACGACGAGCGATGCCGCCTCCTCGAAGGGCGAGCCCCAGCAGGCGAAGGCGGCATGGCAGAGGTGGTGGTCGTAGCGCCGCAGCGTGACGCGCGCATGCCCGCGGTGCCGCGCCAGCGCCAGCAGCACGCCACGCCCCGCGCGCTCCTGCTGCTGGTGCAGCGCCGCGATCAGGCCGAGCTCGGCGATCTCCGGCACCAGGGAGCGGTTGAGGTCGAGGCCGCGCCGGGCGATCGCCTCCAGCGAGAAGCCGCCGCGCGCCGCGCGCTGCGCCAGCCCCTCGGCGAAGGGCGCGCTCCAGGAGGTCGCCACGACGATCTCGGCATCGCGCTCCACATGCCGATCGAGCAGCGCCGCGACGCGCTCCGCCGGGTCGGGCTCGCAGTTCGGCGCGCGCTTGTATTGCAGGAAGCGCTCGGCTGCTTCCGCGAAGCGGATCTCCCCATCCTCGCCGAGGATCGCGATCGCTGGGTCGTGGAAGGTCGTGGCGAGGCCGATATAGGCGCGACGTGGCATCTGGGACCGTGGCTTCCGGAGGCAGGTGGGCAGGATGGCGCCGGGACGCGCAGGCCCCGGCCCCTGCATACCGGGAGGGCAGGGGATGGACAGCCAGCCGTCCTGCGTCTGAGCCTGCCAGACTGCCACAAGCGGCATCCGGGCGACAGAGCGGCGGCCCGCGCCGCCCCGCTCTGGAACCGCCGCGCGGGCTCTGCCACAACAGCCGCATGGACGCCGGCCGCCCGACCCGCGACTACGACGAGGAAAATTTCCCGACCGCCTCGCTGCTCCTTGCGCGCCCGGTGCGGGCGCAGGTGCTTGCCTTCTACCGATTCGTCCGCACCGCCGACGACATCGCGGACCATCCGCGCCTCGGCGCGGGGCAGAAGCTCGCCGAGCTCGACGCGATGGAGCGCGCCCTCGACGACCCCGCGACGGCACGGCGCGAGGCGCGGCGGCTGCACGAGCTGGGAGTCGGCACGGAGGAGGCGCGGCGCATGCTCTCCGCCTTCCGCCAGGACGCGGAGAAGCGCCGCTACGCCGACTGGGCGGAGCTTGAGGACTACTGCACCCGCTCCGCCGATCCGGTCGGCCGGATGCTGCTGCGCCTGCACGGGGAGGACGTGGCGGCGGCCGGTCCGGCGGCGGATGCGCTGTGCACGGCGCTGCAGATCCTCAACCACCTCCAGGACCTGGTGCCGGACCGCAACGCGCTGAACCGCATCTACCTCCCCGTGCCCTGGCTGGAGCGCGCCGGCGGCGAGGCGGCGTTCTTCCTCCCCGTACGCGCGGCGGAGCGGCGCGCGGTGCTGGACGCGGCGCTGGACCGCGTCGAGTCGAAGCTCGACGAGGCCGCCGCGCTGCCGCGCCTGCTGCGCTCGCGGCGGCTCGCGACGCAGAGCGCGGTGACGATCGCCCTTGCGCGCCGCCTGCTCGCCCGGCTGCGCGCCGCCGACCCGGTGCCGCGCCGCGTGGCGCTGACGCGGCTCGACTTCGCCCGCGCCTTCGCCGGCGCGGTTTTCCCACCTCCGTCCGATGCGGCGATCGTGCGCGCCGCGGTCCGGCGCGCCGGCTCCTCCTTCGCGCGCGGCATGGCGGCGCTGCGCGGCGAGCGGCGGCGCGCGCTCTGGGCCGTGTACGCCTTCTGCCGCGCGGTGGACGACATCGCCGATTCGGCCATGCCGGAGCCCGAGAAGCGCCGCTTCCTCGCGCAATGGCGCCGCAAGCTCGCCGCGCCGGACTGCGCCCTCTCGCGCGAGCTCGCCCTGGCGCGGGAACGCTTCGCCCTGCCCCCCGCCGAGTGCGAGGCGATGATCGCCGGCATGGAGACCGACGCGGCCGACCGGCTGCGCCTCCCCGACGAGGCGGCGCTCCGGACCTATTGCCGCCAGGTCGCCGGCAGCGTCGGCGCCATGGCGGTGCGCATCTTCGGCGCGCCGGAGGCGGAAGGCTTCGGCCTCGCCCTCGGCCACACCTTCCAGCTCGTCAACATCCTGCGCGACATTGACGAGGACGCGCTGCGCGAACGCGTCTATCTGCCGCTCGACCTGCTTGCCGCGCACGGCATCGAGGGCGAGGCGCCGGCGGCGGAGATCGTGCGCCACCCGCGCCTCGCCGAGGCCTGCCGCCCGCTCGTCGAGCGCGCGCGCGCCGGCTTCGCTGAGGCCGAGGCGGAGGTCGCGCGGTTCGACCAGCGCGCCCTGCTGCCGGCGCGGGTGATGATGTGGGGCTACCGTCGCCTGCTCGACCGGCTGATCGCTCGCGGCTTCGACGGCGCGCGCCAGCCGCGCCCGCGGCTGACGGCCACGGAGAAGCTGCGCATGGCGGTGATGGCGCTTGGCGTCGCGGCACCTCAGAGGCAACGCGCGGCGTGACGGTCCATGTTGTGGGCGGCGGCCTCGCCGGGCTGGCCGCGGCATTGGCGCTGGCGCGCGCGGGGCGCGCGGTGGCGCTGCACGAGGCCTCGCCGCTGCTCGGCGGGCGCTGCCGCGCCCTGCCGGACGGCACGGACAACGGCACCCACGCGCTGATCGCCGCGAACCGCGCGGCCCTGCGTTTCCTCGACACGATCGGCGCGGCCGGTGGCTGGGTGGAGCCCGAGCCGGAGGGCCTGCCCGTGCTCGACCTGGCGGACGGGACGGCGCGGCGGATCGCGCTCTCGCCCGCCGCCTGGCGCGATCCCGCGCGGCGGCCGCCCGGGCTCTCGGCGCGCGCCCTGCTGGCTCTCGCGCGCCTTGCCCTGCCGCTCCGGCGCGACCGCCCGGTCGCCGAGGCAATGGCCGCGCATCCCACGCTGCACCGCGCGCTGGTCGAGCCGCTGGTCGTGGCTGCCCTGAACACGCCGAGCGCGGAGGCGTCCTCGCGCGTGCTCGGCGCGGTGCTCCGCCGCCTCGGCGCGCCCGGCGCGGCGCCCCTGCAGGTG
>JADGHI010000269.1 GCA_019689515.1 Acetobacteraceae bacterium
GCAGTATCAAGGCCACCGCGTGACGCCCCGGAAAACCTGCGCCTCACGGCGCGGCCCACCGGCAGGGAGACGATTCGCGGTGCATGGAGGTGGCGTCCCCAACGGGATTCGAACCCGTGTTACCAACGTGAAAGGCTGGTGTCCTAGGCCTCTAGACGATGGGGACTGCGCATGGCCGTGCGCGCGGAGGTAGCGGAGGGCCTCCGGCCGGTCAATGCTCCCTGAGGGGGCCGCTATACGCGTGCGGCGCCGCTGCCTCACCTGCCGCCTGCACCAGCGGGCGCGGCGTCTACAATCTGCAGGCACGCGGTGACCTCATCGTTCCACCGTTCCGCGCGGAGATGTCCGCAAAGGTGCAACGGCACGCGGTCGCCGGCCAGCAGCAGCTGGGCCAGCGGCCCGTCCTTGGCGCGGAAGGTGATGGTCTTCAGCCGTCCGCCGCCCTCCCCCTCGATGATCGCGCGCACCGTCGCGCCCTCGCGCCCGACGCGGTCGGCGCGCACCACGCGGGCACGGGCGATGGCGAAGATCGGCTCCTCGTTGCCTGCTCCGAAAGGCGCGAGGCGCTCCACCTCGCGCGCCAGGTCCGGCGTCGCCGCCGGTACCCCGAGGGTCCCCTCCACCAGGAGGTCGGCCGCCGCAGGCAGCGCGGCAGCATGCGCCAGACGCTCGATGAGGAAGGCGTGCACCGCCTCGTGCCGCTCGGCGAGGTAGGAGAAGCCGGCGGCCATGGCGTGCCCGCCGCCGGTCTCCAGCAGCCCGGCCTGCCGCGCCGCGATCACCGCCGCGCCGAGATCCACGCCCGGCACCGAACGGCCGGAGCCCTTCGCGATGCCGCCCGCGAGGCCCGCCACGCAGGCCGGACGGTTGAACCGCTCCCGCACACGGCCCGCGACGATGCCGACCACCCCCGGGTGCCAGCCCTCGCCGCAGACCAGCAGCACGGGCTTGCCAGCCTCCGCCTGGCGCTCGGCTTCGGCGAAGGCAGCGCCGAGCACCTCGCCCTCGACCTCCTGGCGGCGGCGGTTCACCGCATCCAGGCGCTCGGCCATGGCGCGCGCCTCGACCGGATCGTCGCAGAGCAGAAGACGCAGGCCGAGATCCGGCTCGGCGATCCGGCCAGAGGCGTTGATCCGCGGGCCGAGGACGAAGCCGAGGGTGTGCGCGCTCGGCGCGTCCCGGCTCCCCGCGACCTCGAGCAACGCCGCGATGCCGGGCCGCTCGCGCCGCGCCATCACCTTCAGCCCCTGGGCAACGAGCGCACGATTGAGGCCGGTCAGCGGCATCACGTCGCACACCGTCGCCAATGCGACGAGGTCGAGCAGATTGAGCAGCTTCGGCTCGCCCATGCGCGCGAACCAGCCGGCGCGGCGCAGGCTCCGCACCGTCGCGATCGCGGCGAGGAAGGCCACCGTCGCGGCGCAGACATGCCGGAGCCCCGAGGTGCAATCCAGGCGATTGGGATTCACCGCGGCGAGGATGCGCGGCAGCGGCCCCTCCGCCTTGTGGTGGTCGAGAACCACCACGTCCGCGCGACCGCGCGCCGCCTCAAGAGCCTCGGCGGCAGCGATGCCGCAGTCCACGCAGACGATCAGCGTCGCACCGGCGTCGCACAGGGCGGCAATGGCCGTCGCATTGGGCCCGTAGCCCTCCTTCAGCCGGTCAGGGACGTAGGGCAGCACCTCGCAGCCAAGGTCGCGCAGGAAGCTCACCATCAGCGCGCCGGCACAGGCGCCGTCCACGTCGTAGTCGCCGAACACCGCGACCCGCTCGCCCTCGCGCACCGCGCGCGCCAGGCGGTCCGCGGCGGCGTCCATGTCGGCCAGGGAGGACGGATCCGGCAGCAGGGCGCGCAGGGTGGGCTCGAGGAAATGCGCTGCGTCCTCGATGCCGATGCCGCGGCCGGCGAGCAGCCGGCCGACGAGTTCCGGCACGCCGAGGCCCTGCGCGATCCCAAGCCCGGTGCGCGCGTCGCCCAGGCGCCAGACCCAGCGCCGCCCGGTAACGCTCCGGGCGACGCCGAGGACCGGGGCCGCCGCGTCGAGGCCGTCCATCATGCAGCCCCCCCCCTGCGCGGCGGCATCGCGCGGGGCGGTAACGCGCAGTGCGGCACCGCGCTCACGAGACGAAGGCGGCGGGCTTGGTGGCGAAGTTATGGTGCGCCTCAATGTAGCGCACGGTTCCGGACTTCGAGCGCATGACGATCGAGTGCGTGACCGCCCCGCCAGCGAAGCGGCGGACGCCGTTCAGCATCGGGCCGGAGGTCACGCCGGTGGCGGCGAACATCACCTCGCCGGCGGCCATATCCTCGAGGTTATATTTCCGGTTCGGGTCGGTGATGCCCATCGCGCGCGCGCGGGCGATCTGCTCGTCGTTCTCGAACAGCAGTCGGCCCTGCATCTGCCCGCCGATGCAGCGCAGCGCCGCCGCCGCCAGCACCCCCTCCGGCGCGCCGCCGGAGCCGAGATACATGTCCACCCCCGCCTCCCGCTGCGACACCGCGACCACGCCGGCGACGTCGCCATCGGGGATCAGCATGATCCTCGCCCCCGCGGCGCGGATCGCCCGGATCTTCTCCTTGTGCCGGTCGCGGTCGAGCAGGCACACGACGAGGTCGGAGATCTCGGTCTTCTTCGCCTTGGCGAGTTCGCGGAGATTCTTCTCCGGCGTCTCGTCGAGGTCCACCACGCCGGGAGGCAGGCCGGGGCCGACGGCGATCTTCTCCATGTAGATGTCGGGCGCGTGCAAGAAGCCGCCCCGCGGCGCGAGCGCCACCACCGCCATCGCGTTCGGCCCGCCCTTCGCGGTGATCGAGGTGCCCTCCAGCGGGTCCACGGCGATGTCCACCTCCGGCCCGCCGAGGCCGATCTTCTCGCCGATGTAGAGCATCGGCGCCTCGTCCATCTCCCCCTCGCCGATCACGACCGTCCCGCTGATCGCGACGGTGTCGAAGGCGCGGCGCATCGCGTCCACCGCGGCGCCGTCTGCGGCGTTCTTGTCGCCCCGGCCCATCCAGCGGCTCGCGGCAAGCGCGGCGGCCTCCGTCACCCGTACCAGTTCGAGGGCGAGGTTACGGTCCACCACCATCCCGGGTTGCGGGGCAATGGTGCTGTTCGTCTCGACCATGGCTGCGTCCTCCGAATCGGGACGCAGGGTAGCGCGGAACCGGCGCGGAGCGGGAGCCTACAATGGCTCGATGCGGATCAGGGCCGGCTTCTCCATCACCGTGTCCAGCGCCGCGATGCGCCTCAGCGCCTCGCGCATCGCCGCTTCCTCGGTGTCGTGGGTCACCAGCACCACGGGCACGGCCTCCCCGGGCGCGCGGCCGCGCTGGAGCATGGATTCGAGGCTGATCTGCAGGTCGCGCAGCACCCCGGTCACGTCGGCGATCACGCCGGGACGATCCACCACCATGAGACGCAGGTAGTAGGCGCCGACATGATGCTCCATCGGCACCGCGGGCGTCGCGTCCAGCGCGCCGTTGGAGGCACCCCAGACCGGCGTGTGCCGCCCGCGCGCGAGGTCGATCAGGTCCGCGACCACCGCGCTCGCCGTCGGCCCCGCCCCGGCCCCCCACCCCTCCATGACGATCCGGCCGACGAAGTCGCCCTCCGCCACCACGGCGTTGAACACGCCATCCACGCGCGCGATCGGCGCCCCCGCCGGCACCATGCAGGGATGCACGCGGGTCGAGATGCCGGCCTCTTCGCGCTTGGCGATGCCGAGCAGCTTGATGCGGTAGCCCAGCTCCTCGGCGAGCGCGATGTCGAGCGCCGTGACATCGCGGATCCCCTCGACATGCACCGCGCCGAGGTCCACCGGACGGCCGAAGGCGAGCGCAGCGAGGATCGCGAGCTTGTGGGCCGCGTCCACGCCATCGATGTCGAAGGACGGATCGGCCTCGGCGTAGCCGAGCCGCTGGGCCTCCGCGAGCGCCTCGGCGAACTCGCGCTTCTGCTCGCGCATGGTGGTCAGGATGTAGTTGCACGTGCCGTTGAGGATGCCGGCGACACGCTGGACGCGATTCGCCGCCAGCCCCTCACGCATGACCTTGATCGCGGGGATGCCGCCGGCCACCGCCGCCTCGAAGGCGATCGGCACGCCCCGCGCTTCGGCCAGCTCCGCGATCGCCGCGCCGTGCACCGCGAGCAGCGCCTTGTTCGCCGTGACGACCGGCTTGCCGGCGCGGATCGCAGCCTCGACCAGCGCGCGGGCCGGCCCCTCGCTGCCGCCGATCAGCTCGACCACGACATCCACGCCCGGATCGGCAGCAAGCGCGACCGGGTCCTCGTACCACCGCAGCCCCGCGAGCGGCACGCCGCGATCCTTCGTGCGGTCGCGGGCGGAGACGGCGGTGACGGCGATCGGCCGTCCGGCACGCGCGGCGACCAGGGCAGCGTTGTCGCGCAGCAGCGCAAGGACACCGGCGCCGACCGTGCCCAGGCCGGCGACCGCAACAGCGAGCGGACGAGTCATGCGTCGGTCATTTCCTTCTGCGGCGCCTCGGCGGGCCCCGCGTTGTCGCCGGCGAGGAAGGCACGGATGCCACGCAGCGCCTGGCGGATGCGGTGGGTGTTCTCGACGAGGGCGATACGGACATGCTCGTCGCCGTGCTCGCCGAAGCCGAGGCCGGGAGCCACCGCGACCTTCGCCTTGGCGAGCAGCAGCTTCGAGAACTCCACGCTGCCGAGATGGCGGAAACGCTCCGGGATGGGCGCCCAGAGGAACATGCTGCCCTCCGGCGTCGGCACGTCCCAGCCGGCCTGGCGCAGCCCCTTGACCAGCACGTCGCGCCTCTCCCGGTACAGCCGGCGCATCTGCTCCACGCAGTCCTGCGGGCCGTTGAGCGCCGCGGCGGCCGCGACCTGGATCGGGGTGAAGGCGCCGTAGTCGAGGTAGCTCTTCACCCGCGCCAGCGCCGCGATCAGCCGCGGGTTGCCGGCGGCGAAGCCCATGCGCCAGCCGGGCATGTTGTAGGTCTTGGACATGGAGGTGAACTCGACCGTCACCTCCTTCGCGCCCGGCACCTGCAGCACCGAGGGTGGCACGCGGTCGCCGAAATAGATCTCCGCATAGGCGAGGTCGGAGAGGATGAACAGCTCGTGCCGGCGGCAGAAGGCGACGAGCTCACGGTAGAAGTCGAGGTCGGCGAGCTCCGCCGTCGGGTTGGAGGGGAAGTTGACGATCACCGCCGTCGGCTTCGGCACCGAATGGCGCACCGCACGGTCCATCGCCCGCAGCATCTCGTCGTCCGGCTTGTAGGGCAGCGAGCGCACCGAGGCGCCGGCGATGATGAAGCCGAACTGGTGGATCGGATAGGACGGGTTCGGCACCAGGATGGTGTCGCCGGGCGAGGAGATCGCCTGCGCGAGATTGGCCAGCCCCTCCTTCGAGCCGAGGGTGGCGACGACCTCCGTCTCCGGGTCGAGCGTCACGCCGAAGCGGCGCGCGTAATAGCCGGCGAGCGCCTTGCGCAGCCCCGGGATGCCCTTGGACATGGAGTAGCGGTGGGTCCGCGGGTCCTGCACCGCCTCGACCAGCTTGGCGACGATGTGCGGCGGCGTCGCGGTGTCCGGGTTGCCCATGCCGAGGTCGATGATGTCCTCGCCGGCGGCGCGCGCCTTGGCCTTGGCGGCGTTGACTTCCGCGAAGACGTAGGGCGGCAGGCGGCGGATGCGGTGGAATTCCTCGGTCGTCATCGGCAGGACTCACGGGCGGGATGGGGCGCGGACCTTACAGCGAAGCGTCAGCCGCCGCGAGGCGGTGCGAGCAGATCGGCGGGCGGCGGTGCCGGCGGGGCAGCCCCGGGGGCGAGCAGATCGGCCGGTGGG
>JADGHI010000270.1 GCA_019689515.1 Acetobacteraceae bacterium
TGGCCGAGATGCGGGTCTGGCGCGGAGTGCCGGGCGACGGTGGCACCTCCCGGAGCGGGAAAAAGGTGCAGCGGGCGCATCTTGGCATAGAGGGCCTCAGGCCGCGCCCTGGCGGTATCGCTGCTGGCGGGGCGGGCGCCGGCCTGGGCGGGGCGGTGCCATCCATCCGCTCCATCCTCCCGGAGCGCACCGGCCCCGGTTCTGCGCGCGGCCTCCTCCTCCAGGCGAGCCTCCCGCGGGCGACGCCGGAGGGCGAGGGAAGCGCAAGGGAGAGGCGCGCCGGCGGCCTGCCCGGGGCCGGCGTAACCGGCAGCCCCCGCTTTCACCTTCGTGACAGCCGCACGCCGCCGTTGAACCTCCGGCCTCGTTTGCGCTTCGATCGGGGAACCGAGCGAGGAGAGGCGCCCATGCGCCGACGCACCCTGCTCGCCTCGGCCGCCGGCTTCGGCGCGGCGACCGCGGCATTCTCCGGCAGCACCGGCCTCGGGCCCGCGGGGCTCGGGACGGCGCGGGCCGCCAACGACGATGCCCCCGTGCCGGGCGGCGGCGGTGGGTCCGTTGCGCCGGTGGATGTGAACCTGGTGCTGGCGGTGGATGTCAGCCGCTCGATCGACGAGGACGAGGCGCGGCTGCAGCGCGAGGGCTACCGCAACGCGATCGTGAGCCCGCAGGTGGTGGAGGCGATCAAGGCCGGCACGCTCGGCGCGATCGGCCTCGCCTATGTCGAATGGGGCGGCATCGAGTACCAGCGCACGGTGCTGCCCTGGTTCCGCATCGATGGCGAGGAGCGGGCGATGCAATGGGCGGAGATGCTCGCCCAGGCGCCACGCGTCTCGCTCTCCTGGACCTCGATCTCCGGCGGCATCGACCATTCCCGCCGCCTGCTCGGGGAGAGCCCGTGGGAGGCGATGCGGCGGGTGATCGACGTCTCCGGCGACGGGGTGAACAACAGCGGTCCCCCGGCCGAGGAGGCGCGCGACCGGGCGGTGGCCGAGGGCATCACCATCAACGGCCTGCCGATCATGAACGACCGCCCGAGCTTCGGCCGGCTGCCGCCGGTGCCGCTCGACGACTACTACCGGGAGAGCGTGATCGGCGGCCCCGGCGCCTTCGTCATCGTCGCGGAGGACTTCGAGAGCTTCGGGATCGCGGTGAAGCGCAAGCTGATCCGCGAGATCGCGGGACACGGGACAGGGCCGGCGGGATCGGCCTCCGGCTAGCCCCCGGGAGTGGCGGCGGAGGACGGCGCGCCGGTGCCTCCGGGTTGCGCCGGCTGGTCCGCCTCGCGTCCCAGGCGCTCGTAGGTCTCGGCCGGCATGTCCGGCAGGCGCTGGATGAAGCCGACGACGCCCCAGATCTGCCGGTCGTCCAGATGCCCGCCGAAGGCAGGCATGGCCGTCATCTTGATTCCGTTCTTCACGATCCAGAACAGGTCCTGCGGCCGCCAGCGGCGCACCGTGTCGGGGAGGAAGGGCGGTTCGGGCGTGAAGCCCTGCGCCCAGTCGGCGGGGTCCACGCCGGGCCCGCCATGGCAATAGACGCAGCTCTGCCGGTACTGGGCGAAGCCCTCGCGCACCTGGTCCTCGCCGATGCTGGCGGGCACGGCGATGCCCTCGGCGTGACGCCGGACCGAATTCCGCATCGTCGTGCTCAGCACCCAGGTCTCCAGCCCCGTATGGGGGACGCTCGCGGCCACGTTGAAGGCGCCGGTGAACACGACGGCCAGGCCGACCGCGGCGAGCACCAGGATCGCGACGATGAAGCCGAGCACGAAGCGCTGCATCGACAACCGCCTCCGGCTGCTGTGATATCCCGCCCCCGCTGCCGATCCGTGGCGGGCAGCCTAAGCGCCGCGGATCATAGGACGGTTGCGCCCCGCCGAACGACCTCGTGTGCTTCCACCGATCGCAGATAGGGCGCATCCGCGATCACACTCGCGAGCGCAGCCCGTGATCTCGGGCTGGCGCTGCCGGGGCGGAGCGACTCGCGCTCCGCCAGCGGCGGTCCGGTGCAGGCAGGATCGCGGGGGCAGGCGGAGGATCGCAGCGAAGCCTTCCCGTTCCAGGGGGTGGCTCCGCATGACAGAGCATCACCGTTTCAGATCCGCTCGCGCCACGCACTCGCGCCATGCATGGGTGGCGGGCGCGCAGCGACGCGTGGCACAGCCGCATGGCGCGGCCCGCCGCGCCGAGGTTGCCAGTGCGCTTCGTGCGAGCACGGCATCGCCAGGCCTCGCCGCGGAATAACGGCAGGGCGCTTGCGAGGGACGCTCGGGCGGGCGGCTTCGTCGGTAAGTCGCATCGCGAATCGGGGATGGCGCATGGGCGGCGCGATCCCTGCGAGCGTCTCGGGGTGGTGCCTCAGCACTCCAAGCGCCGCTGTTGCAAGCTCATGGTGTCCGCCGAACCGGCACAACGCCTCCCGCCTGCGCAGCCCCGACGCGGCCATGCTCGGGGAGGCTTCCGGACCGGCGCCCGCATCCGGCCCCTGGCAGGGCGAACCGGCCGATGAGATGATGGCCGCCTCCCGCGCGCCGCGCACCATGTTGGGATTGCGCCGATGACGACGACCGATGCCCTCTGGCGCCTTTCCGCCGCCGAGCTCGCCGCCCGCATCCGCCGCCGCGAGGTATCCGCCCGCGAGGCTGTGCGCGACACGCTCGCGCGGCTGGAGGCGGTGAACCCCGCGATCAACGCCGTCGTGGACCTGCGGCCGGAGGAGACACTGGCCGAGGCGGACCGCGTGGACGCGATGCTCGCCCGCGGCGAGGACCCCGGCCCGCTCGCCGGCGTGCCCGTCACCATCAAGGTCAACGCCGACCAGAAGGGCTTCGCCACCACCAACGGCCTGCGCATCCAGAAGGACCTGATCGCGCGCGAGGACAACCCGGTGGTCGCGAATCTGCGCAAGGCCGGCGCGGTGATCCTCGGCCGCACCAACACGCCGGCCTTCTCGCTGCGCTGGTTCACCGACAACTCGCTGCACGGGCACACGCGCAACCCGCGCGATCCCTCCATCACGCCGGGCGGCTCCTCGGGCGGCGCCGGCGCGGCGGTGGCGAGCGGAATCGGCGCGATCGGCCACGGCACCGACATCGGTGGCTCGATCCGCTATCCCGCCTATGCCTGCGGCGTGCACGGGCTGCGGCCGACGCTCGGGCGCGTGCCGGCGTGGAACCCCTCGGGCGCGGACCGGCACATCGGCGGGCAGCTCATGGCCGTCTCCGGCCCGCTGGCGCGGACCATCGCCGACATCCGGCTCGCCTTCGCCGCCATGGCCGCGCGCGACATCCGCGATCCCTGGTGGGTCGGCGTGCCGCTCGAGGGGCCGCCAGTGCCGAAGCGGGCGGCGCTGTGCGTGCGGCCGGACGGGCTCGCGGTGGTGCCCGAGGTCGAGGCCGCGCTGCGCGACGCGGCGCGCCGGCTGGAAGCCGCCGGCTGGACCGTCGAGGAGGCCGAGACCCCGCCGCTGCGCGAGCCGGCGAAGATCCAGCTCATGCTCTGGCTCGCCGAGTCCCGCCGCGGCATGAACGCGGCGATCCATCGCGAGGCCGACCCCGCCGCGACCTTCTACCACGCGCAGATGGAGGCGATCTGCCCCTATCCCGACGCCAACGACCTGCTCGACGGGCTGCAGAAGCGTGCCGGCTTCGTCCGCCAGTGGATGCAGTTCTTTGAGCGCTACCCGGTCGCGATCACGCCGGTCTCCGCCGAGCTGCCCTTCCCGGATGGCCTCGATGTCTCCTCGCCGGAGG
Source organism: Acetobacteraceae bacterium (assembly GCA_019689515.1). Lineage (GTDB taxonomy): Bacteria > Pseudomonadota > Alphaproteobacteria > Acetobacterales > Acetobacteraceae > Caldovatus. Next base: position 3,755 of record JADGHI010000270.1, read on the forward strand.
GGTTCCGGCGGTGCTGGGAGGCGCAGCTCACCCAGGTCGGCTTGCCGCTGATGGGGCTGCCGGGTCTGGCCGTCGCGACCGGGCTGGTCGGCCGCGTGCCGGTGGGCGTGCAGCTCCTGGCGGGGCGCTACCGCGAGGACCTGCTGCTCGCCGCCGGCGAGGCGATCGAGGCCGCGGGCGTGCCGCCGGCGCCTGTGGATCCGGCGTGACGACGATCCGCGCCTAAGCGCCGCCCCTCCGGTATGTCTGCCCGTGCTGCGGGCAGTGACACGAGGGGCTGCCTGACCTCCCCTTCCGCGCGCCGTCCTTCCGGGACGACGCGCAGGGCGTGCAGGACCCGGCGAACAACCGGCTTGGCGGCGACCTCTGCCAGATCGCGGGGCTGCACTACTCCCGACCTTCGGCTACCTTGCCAACCGCCTGCCGGACTATCCCGAAACGCTGGATCTGCGCTCGCTCGTGCATCGGAGGCGTGAGGGGAAGCGCCCACTGGTCGAACCGGAGCCGTCCGACCACCCGCTGTTCCGGGACTGGTGCGACGGGATCACGCTGGAGCGCGTCCGATCCTCCATCCGGAGCAGTGAAGGGTTAGGCGACGCGCCTCACGCGACCTGCTCGGTCTCCGCCTCGATGAAGGCCTGCGTCCGCACCAGTCGCGCGTAGAGTCCGCCCGCGGCCATCAGCTCCGCGTGGCGGCCCTGCTCCACGGCGCGACCATTCTCCATCACCACGATCCGGTCCGCATCGCGCACGGTGGAGAGGCGGTGCGCGATCACCAGCGTCGTGCGCCCCGCGCGCAGCCGCGCCAGCGCCTGCTGCACCAGCGCCTCGTTCTCCGCGTCGAGCGCGCTCGTCGCCTCGTCGAGCAACAGGATGCGCGGATCGCGCAGCAGGGCGCGGGCGAGCGCGATGCGCTGCCGCTGCCCGCCGGAAAGCCGCCCGCCGCCCGGGCCGAGCGGCGTCGCGTAGCCCTCCGGCAGCGCCGTGATGAAGTCGTGCGCGGCGGCGGCGCGGGCGGCGGCCTCGATCTCGGCATCGGTCGCGCCGGGGCGGCCGCAGGCGATGTTGGCGCGCACCGTGTCGTCGAAGATCACCGCATCCTGACCGACATAGGCGATGGCGTCGCGCAGCGAGGCGAGCGTCACCCGCCGCACGTCGGCACCGTCCACCCGCACCGCGCCTTCGGTCACGTCGTAGAGGCGCGGCACCAGCGCCAGCGCGGTGGACTTGCCCGCGCCCGATGGGCCGACGAGGGCGACCGTCTGGCCCGGCTCGGCGACGAAGGAGAGCCCGGAGAGCGCCGCCGCGTCCGGCGCGCCCTCGTAGCGGAAGCCGACGCGGTCGAACTCGATCCGGCCGCGTCCGGCGGGGAGCGGCGCGGCGTCCGGCGCCTCGACGATGCGCGGCCGCTCGTCCACCACGCCGAAGACGCGCGCGAGGCCGGCGAGTCCCTCCTGTAGCGCCGCGTTCAGCGACCCCAGCGCCCGCACCGGCCGCGCGGCGATCAGCAGCGCCGCGACGAAGCCGGTGAACTGGCCGATCGTGCCGACGCCCGAGGCCACGCGCCAGCCGACGAAGCCGAGCACCGCGGCGACCGCCAGGCCGCCCAGCGCCTCCAGCACCGGGTCCACGCGCGCGCGGGTGCGGGCGATGGCGTAGAGCGAGTCCCGCAGACGCGCGAAGGTGCGCGCGGCGCGCTCCTCCTCCTGCGCCTCCAGCCGGTAGGCGCGCACGACGCGTGCGGCGGCGAAGCTCTCGGTGAGCAGCGAGGCGGTCTCCCCGACGCGGTCCTGCATGCCGGAGGAGGCGCGGCGGATGCGCTTGCCGAGCTTGAGGATCGGCACCGCCGCCACCGGGTAGAGCAGCGCGGCGAGCAGGGCGAGCTGCCAGTCCAGCCACAGCATCGAGCCGACCAGGCCGACCACCGTCAGCGCATCGGCGCCGCCGTTGATCGCCTTGGTCAGCGCCTCGCGGATCAGGCCGGCGTCGGTGGTGAAGCGCGCGGCGTGGCGCGCCGGCGCCTCGCGCGCGACGGCGGCGAGGTCGGCGCGCGTCAGGGCGCGGAAG
>JADGHI010000271.1 GCA_019689515.1 Acetobacteraceae bacterium
CCTCCCAATGCTGCGCGCCCCGCCCCCCCGGCCGCCCATCCACGTCGTCCCGGATTTTCGCCGCACCATGCCGCTCGACCCCGCCGACAACAGCGCCCAGCGCCGCTCCTCCGCCTACCGGCTGGCGGTAGCGGACACCGACTTCCTGCTGCGGGATGAGATGCGCGCCCTCCGCTTCGCACTCGAATACGGCAAGGCGGAGCTGGCGCTCCGCGACTGGGGCGTGCGCTCCACCATCGTCGTCTTCGGCTCCGCCCGCATCCCCTCGCCGGAGGAGGCCGAGGCCGCCCTCGCCGCCACGCCCGCGAGCGGCGAGGCGCGCGAGGCCGCCCGCCGCCGTGTCGCCCTCTCGCGCTACTACGCCATGGCGCGGGAGTTCGCGCGTATCGTCTCGCGCCGCGGCGGCGCCCTCTCGCCCAACGGCAGGCTGCGCGACAACGTCATCGCCACCGGCGGCGGCCCGGGGATCATGGAGGCGGCGAACCGCGGCGCGGCCGATGTCGGCGCCCCCTCCATCGGCTTCAACATCACCCTGCCCGCGGAGCAGGAGCCGAACGCCTACTCCACGCCCGACCTCACCTTCCGCTTCCACTACTTCGCGATGCGCAAGATGCACCTCGCCATGCGCGCCAATGCGCTCGCGGTCTTCCCCGGCGGCTTCGGCACCCTCGACGAGCTGTTCGAGATCCTCACCCTGGTCCAGACGCGCAAGGCGCCGCCCGTGCCGGTCGTGCTGTTCGGCAGCGACTACTGGCGTCGCGTGATCGGCTGGGACGTGCTGGCCGAGGAGGGCATGGTGGACCCCGCCGATCTCGGCCTGTTCGAGATCGTGGACAGCGCCGAGGAGGGCTGGCGTGCGCTGGTCCGCCGCGGCCTCGCCGCCCACGCCCCGCCCGGCCGCGCCGTGCCGGATGAGGAGTGACCCGCGCCGCGGTGGCCATGTCAGCCGGCGCGCGCCCGACCGGGCCGGTCAGCGGTGGCGCCGCACCTGTCCCGCCCAACTCTCAGGCGCCGCACCGGGGCTCGCGCGGCGGCGGTGCGAGGTCCCAGGGCCGGCGCTCGGCCTCGCGCAGCGCCTCGGCGCGGCTGATGCCGATGTCGGACAGCATGCGGTCGTCCATCGCGGCGAGCTGGCGGCGCGTCTCGATGGCATCCATCCAACGGGTGAGGAATTCCAGCCAGGCGCGCCCCGGCCCGCGGCCCTTCGCGGCAGCGGTCTGGGCGGACCCGGGGGCGTGCTGGTGACAGGTGGCGTCGAACGGCATGGCGTCGGCTCTCCCTCGAAGAGCGTTCGGGCTGAGGATGGGGTGAGGGTCATCATCAGGAAAACGAAATCTCTTGACCTTCGTCATCAGATGTTTTGATGATGACCGAAGGAGGACCCGGCCATGCTCGCCATCCCGCAGGGTCTCGATCCCGACCTCCTACGCAGCTTCGTCCTCATCGCCGAGGGCGGGAGCTTCACCCGCGCGGCTCAGGTCGTGGGGCGCACCCAGTCGGCCGTCTCGATGCAGATCCGCCGGCTCGAGGAGACGCTCGGCAAGCCGCTGCTGCACCGCGGCCCGCGCGGGGTGGAGCCGACGCCGCACGGCGCCTGGCTGCTCGATCGCGCGCGCCGGCTGCTCGCTATGCACGACGAGATCCTGGCGAGCTTCCGCAACCCGGAGGTCGCCGGCAGCGTCCGCCTCGGCACGCCGGACGACTACGCGCTGCGCTGGCTGCCCGGCATCCTCGCCGCCTTCGCCGACAGCCACCCGGCGGTGGAGGTGGAGGTGGTCTGCGCCCCCTCGAACGAGCTGGCGGACCGGCTGGTGCGGGGCGAGCTGGACCTGACCCTGCTCTCCGGCGGCAACGAGCCGCCAGGGATGCATGGGCAGACGCTGTGGCGCGGCAGGCTGGTGTGGGTCGGCTCGGCGCGGCACGCGGCGCACCGGCGCTCGCCGCTGCCGCTCGCGCTGGCGCAGCCGCGCTGCGTCTGGCGGCGCGCGGCGACGGCGGCGCTGGACGCGGCGGGGATCGCCTGGCGGACGGCCTATGTCAGCACCTCCCAGACCGGCACGCTGGCACCGACCCTGGCGGGGCTGGCGGTGACGGTGGCCATGCCGGGGCCGCTGCCGGCTGGACTGCGGTATCTCGGCGCCGAGGAGGGGCTGCCGCCGCTGCCGGAATTCACGATCGAGCTGCTCATCGGCCCGGACCGCACCCCGGTCGCCGGGGCGCTGGCGCGGCACATCGAGGAGAGCTTCCGGCGCGAGGCGGCGCTCGGCGGGGGCAGTGGCCCGGCGCGCGAGGCTGCCGTTCCCGCTTGAGCCGGGTGTGGCGGCGTGGCATCTGCGACTGCGAATAGCGGGATGGCACCTAGAGAAGCCGGGAGGTCCGTGCGATGCAGCGCCGCCGAGTCCTCGCCCTGACCGCCGCCGGGCTTGCCGCGCCCTCGGTGCTGCGCGCCCAGGGCACTGCCGCCGCCAACTGGCCGGAGCGGCCGGTCCGGCTCGTCGTTCCCTTCCCGCCGGGTGGCTCGACCGACGTCATTGCCCGAATCTTCCAGGCGCGGCTGGGCGAGGTGCTCGGCAAGCAGGTGGTGATCGACAACCGCGGCGGCGCCTCCGGCTCGATCGGGGCGATCGAGGCGGCGCGGTCGCAGCCCGACGGCTACACCTGGCTGCTCGCCTACGACAACGAGGCGACCAACCAGACCGTGATGCGCCTGCCCTACAGGGCGCTTGAGGATCTGGCGCCCGTCAGCCTTGTGGCGATCGGCCCGCTTTGCCTGGTGGCGCACAAGGACACGCCCTACCGCAGCTTCCAGGACGTGGTGGAGGCGGCGAAGCGCGCGCCGGACACGATCAACTACGCGACCTCCGGCGTCGGCGGCCTTGCCCATGTCTCGACCACGCTGCTCTCGCAGCAGGCCGGGATCAGGCTCGTGCACGTGCCCTACCGCGGCGGCGGCCCCGCCCTGCAGGACGCAACTGCGGGGCACGTGCCGCTGTTCATGTCGAACGTCGTCATCATCAGCCAGCACATCCGGGCCGGCACGCTCCGCCCGCTCGGCGTGACGACGCGCGGGGAATCGCGCCACGTCCCCGGTGTGCGGAGCTTCGCGCAGCAGGGCGTGGGCGACTTCGAGGCGCCGACCTGGTGGGCCTTCTTCGGCCGCACCGGCACGCCGCAGCCGATCATCGAGAAGATGCACGCGGCGCTGACCCAGGTGCTGCGCGAGCCTGCCGTGAAGGCCAAGATAGAGGAGCAGGGCGCTGACGTCATCGCCTCCGACCCGGCCGAGTGCCGGCGCTTCGTCGCCAACGAGATCGAGAAATGGGGCCGGGTGATCCGCGAGAACAACATCCGCGTGGACAGTTGACGCTGAACGAGGCCGAACGCTTCGCGGCGATGATGGAGGACGGCGCCGCACTGCGGCGCCGGATGGCGGCGGAATGCACGCCGGCCGTGCTCGCCGTGGTGGCGGCGTGCGAGCGCAGCCTGCGCGCCGGCGGCAAGCTCCTGTTCTGCGGCAATGGCGGCAGCGCGGCGGATGCGCAGCACCTGGCGCCGGAGCTGCTGGTGCGGCTGCGCTCGCGCGTGGAGCGGTCCTCCTGGCCGGCGATCGCGCTGACGCTTGATCCCGCGGCGCTGACCGCGGGCGGCAACGACTACGGCTTCGAGGAGGTCTTCGCGCGGCCGCTCCAGGGCCTCGGGCGCGCGGGCGACGTGCTGTTCGGCATCACCACGAGCGGCCGTTCGCCCAATGTCCTGCGCGCGCTGGAGACGGCACGGGGGATGGGGATCGTGACGGTCGGCTTCCTCGGCGGTGACGGCGGCCCCGCGCGCGCCCTTTGCGACCACGCGCTGGTCGTGCCGAGCACGGAAACCGCGCGGGTGCAGGAGGTCCACATCGCGCTCGGCCACGCCGTGCTGGAACTGCTCGAGGACCGGCTGGTCGGCGGCGGGATGGGGCAGGGCGCGCCGTGACGGTGCTGGTCACTGGTGTCGCGGGCTTCATCGGCATGCATGTCGCCGAGGCGCTGCTCGCGCGTGGCGACCGCGTGCTCGGCCTCGATTCGTTCACCCCCTATTACGACGTTCGGCTGAAGCGGGCGCGGCTGGCGCGACTCGAGGGGCGCGCGGGGTTCGAGTTCCTGCCGCTCGACGTGGCCGACCGCGACGCGATGCTCGCGCTTGCCGAGGACCGCGCGGGGGAGGTGACGCGCATCGTGCACCTCGCCGCCCAGCCGGGGGTGCGGTACTCGCTCGTGGACCCCTTCGCCTATGTGGACGCCAACGTCATGGGGCACCTGGTGGTGCTGGAGGCGGCGCGGCGGCTCCGGCGTCCCGAGCATGTGGTCTATGCCAGCTCCTCCTCGGTCTATGGCGGCAACGAATCGCTGCCCTTCCGGGAGACGGACCGAGTGGACCATCCGGTCTCTCTCTACGCCGCGACCAAGCGGGCGGCGGAGCTGATCAGCGAGAGCTACGCCCACCTCTTCGCTCTGCCGCAGACGGGGCTGCGCTTCTTCACCGTCTATGGTCCCTGGGGCCGACCCGACATGGCGCCCTGGCTCTTCGCCGAGGCGATTCTCGAAGGCCGGCCTATCACGCTCTACGAGGGCGGGCGGCTTCGGCGCGACTTCACCTATGTCGAGGATATCGTCGCCGGGGTGCTCGGCTGCCTCGACCGGCCACCGGAGGGCGGGGCGCCGCGGCTGCTCAACATCGGCAACCACCGGAGCGAGGAGGTGCGGCGCTTCCTCTCGCTGCTGGAGCAGGCGCTGGGCCGCAAGGCGGTGGTGGTGGAGGCGCCGCGGCCGCCGACCGACGTTCCCGAGACCTTCGCCGACATCGACGCGATCGCCACCCTGGCCGGCTACGCCCCGCGGACGCCGATCGAGGCCGGAATTCCGCGGTTTGCGGCATGGTTCCGTGGCTGGCGCGAGAATCTCGGAAAAGGGGGTTGACCGGGGCGGCGCTGCGGAATAGAACCCCGCCCGTCGCCGACGCGATGAGCCTTGACGGCGGTGAGGCAACTCACTAAAGTCCTTGGCCCGCTGCGAAGGCGGCGTCTTCCAGAAAGACGCGAGGTGTCGCGGTTCCGGTGGGGATTGCGGCATCCGGCCTTTCCGGTTTGTTCTCTGACAGTTGCATCGGTCTTCTGGATGCCGGTGGGGTTGGCGTTGGCGTGTGGGCGCGGGTGGTTTGTATCCTGCGCGGCGCGTAACGCGGCTTCTGCTGGACGGACGAACGGACGAGACGAGGCGGACGGCACGCGCGCGCGCGTGGTGGGCCGTCGGCGGCGGCGGGAGCGTTGCCGGCCGGCTGGCGCATTGGCGCTGCGTCGTGTGCGTCGTCGCGTCGATGGGTGAGCGGGGCGTGCCCGGGCTTCCCTGTGAGGGGAGGTTGGGGGCGCGTTGCCGCGGACACGAACCTGAGAGTTTGATCCTGGCTCAGAGCGAACGCTGGCGGCATGCCTAACACATGCAAGTCGTACGGCCCGGGCGACCGGGCAGTGGCGGACGGGTGAGGAACGCGTAGGAACCTGTCCTGTGGTGGGGGACAACCCTGGGAAACCGGGGCTAATACCGCATGAGCCCTGCGGGGCAAAGCCGAAAGGCGCCATGGGAGGGGCCTGCGCCCGATTAGCTTGTTGGTGGGGTAACGGCCTACCAAGGCTACGATCGGTAGCCGGTCTGAGAGGACGATCGGCCACACTGGGACTGAGACACGGCCCAGACTCCTACGGGAGGCAGCAGTGGGGAATATTGGGCAATGGGCGCAAGCCTGACCCAGCAATGCCGCGTGGG
>JADGHI010000272.1 GCA_019689515.1 Acetobacteraceae bacterium
GCCGACGTCCTGGAGGACCGCTTCTGGGTGCGAATCCAGGACTTCTTCGGCCAGCAGATCGTCACCCCCGCCTCCGACAACGGCGCCTTCGTCGCCAACATCGCGGATACGCTGGCCGGCGGCGATGCGCTGATCTCGCTGCGCTCGCGCGGTGAGGCGCTGCGCCCTTTCACCCTGGTCGAGGACATCCGGCGCGAGGCCGACCAGAAGTTCCGCGCCCGCGAGCGCGAGCTGCAGCAGACGCTGGAGCAGACAGAGCGCCGCCTGCGCGAGCTGCGCCAGGGCCCCTCCGGCGCCGGCGGCCAGGGAGGTCAGCCCGCAACGGGCACCGTCATCACCCCCGAGCAGCGCGCCGAGATCGACCGCGCGCGCGAGGAGATCGTGCGCACGCGCCAGGAGCTGCGCACCGTTCAGCTCGAGCTCCGCCGCGACATCGAGAGGCTGGAGACCTGGCTGCGCGTGGCGAACATCGTCCTCGTGCCGGCGCTCCTGACCCTGTTCGCCATCTTCCTCGGCGTGGTGCGCGCCCGCCGCCGCGCCGCGGCGCGCGCCTGAGCGGGGACACGGGCAATGAAGCGACGCAACCTCGTCATCCTCGGCGGCACAGCGGCCGTGGTTGCCGGCGCCGCCATCCTCCTCACCCCCGACACGGCCACGCCCCCGGAACCCTCGCGCAGCGCCCTCGCCTTCCCTGGCCTCGCGCAGCGCCTGCAGAACGCCGCCGCGATCGAGGTGCAGCGCCACGACGGCACGCTGCGCATCCTCCGCCAGGGCGAGACCTGGGTGCTGCCGGACAAGGCGAACTACCCCGTCCGCCCGGACCGCGTGCGCGAGCTGCTGACCGGCCTGACCGAGCTGCGCCTCGCCGAGCCGCGAACCGCCAATGCGGAATTGCTCGACCGGCTCGGCCTCGAGGACCCCACGCGTCCCGGCGCGACCTCTTCTCTCCTGCGCGTCCTCGACGGTCAGGGGAATGCGATCGCCGAGCTCGTCGTCGGCCGCCGCCGCGTGCGCACCCAGGGCAACGTGCCCGAGAGCGCCTATGTGCGCCGCCCGAACGAGAGCCAGGCATGGCTCGCCGAGGGCCGCATCCCGGTGGACGCGGACCCGCAGCTCTGGCTTGACCGCGACCTCGCCAACCTGCCGCGCGAGCGGGTGCGCCGCGTCGTGGTGCGCCGCACCGGCGAGCCGGAGCTGGTGCTGGTGCGCGCCGGTGACGCCGACGCGAAGCTCGAGATGAGGCAGCCGGAGCAGCACCCGCCGCTCGACGAGACCAGCCTCGACGAGGTGGCGCGCGGCTTCGAATTCCTCACCCTCCTCGAGGTGAAGCCGGAGGCCGAGATCCCCGGCGAGCCGCTCGGCGAGGCGCGCTTCGAGTTCACCGACAACCTCGCCATCATCGTGCGGCCCTACAAGGCGGGCGAACTGATCTGGATTCGCCTCTCGGCCGAGGGCGACGACGAGGCGGCGCGGTTCAACGCGCGCTGGCGCGGCTGGGCCTATCAGGTCGGCCAGTGGAAGGAGAAGGCCTTCGTGCCGCGGCTCGATGACCTCCGCCGGGAGGCGGCCGCCGCAGCGGCGCAGGAAGGCGGCATGCGGGAGGAACAGCCTGCCGCCGCACCGCAGCCGGCGGCGGGGGCGCAGCAGGAGCCGCCCGCCGAAGCCGCCCCCCCGGCTGCAGCTGATCAGGCTGCACCGGCGGCACCTGCCGCGGCCTCTCAGTGAGCCGGCGCGAATACCCTGACCGGCCCTGGGTCGGGATCGGCGTCGTCGCCTTCCGCGGCGACGAGGTGATGCTTGTCCGCCGCGGCAAGCCGCCGCGCGTCGGATCCTGGTCCCTGCCCGGCGGCGCCCAGCGGCTCGGCGAACGGGCGGAGGACGCCGCCCGGCGCGAACTGCGCGAGGAAACCGGCATCGAGGTCGGCCCGCTCGACCTTCTGGCCGTGGTTGACGGCATCACCCGCGACGAGCGGGACGCGATCCGTTTTCACTATACGATCATCGACTACTGCGCCCGCTGGCATTCCGGCGAGGCACGCGCCGGCGGCGACGTCATCGAAGTGGCCTGGGCGGGGCCTGAGGACCTTCCGCGCTATGAGCTGACCGAAGCCGCGCTCCGGGTGATCGCCGAGGCACGCCGGCGCCTCAGCCGCTGAACATCCGAGCGCCGGCCGCAGCACTTCACCGGCCGCCGTCAGCACTTATCAGGCTCTTGTCTCCGCCCCATCCGCCCGTGCAGGCTCGTTGCAGAGCCATCGCAGACCGGAAGGAGCCGGCCACTCCCATGCCTGCACGTCGCAAACTCCTACTCGCCGCCGCTGCTGCGCCCGTGCTCGCCAGCGCCCCTGTCGCGGGCAGTGCCCGTGCCCAGCAGATCGCCGGCGGCCGCACCATCCGCGTCATCGTCCCCTTCCCACCGGGCGGGGCCGTTGACCTCCTCGGCCGGCTCATCGCCGACCGCCTGCCCGCCCAGCTCGGCGGCCAGACGGTGGTGGTGGAGAACCGGGGCGGCGCCGGTGGACTGCTCGGTGCCGACGCGGTGGCAAAGGCGGCGCCGGACGGGACCACCATCGGCCTCATCAGCGTCACGACGCTGTGCGCCTCTCCCTTCCTGCACAGCCGCATGCCCTTCGACCCGCAGAAGGACCTCACGCCGGTGACGCAGGTCACCGACGGCTCGCTGCTCTGCGTGGTCAACGCGGAGACGGCGCGCCAGCGGGGATGGACAGACTTCCGCGCGCTCATCGCCTGGTCGAAGGCGAACCCGGAGCAGGTGCGGATGGGCTCCTCCGGCACCGGCACCACGAGCCACCTGAACATCTCCGCGATCAATCACCTGACCGGCGCGCGCATCCTGCACGTGCCCTATCGCGGCGGCGGCCCGGCGATCCAGGACCTGCTCTCCGGCACGATCGACATGATGTTCGACGTGATGCCCGCGCTGGTCCCGCATGTGCACAGCGGGAAGTTCAAGGCGCTCGCCGTCAGCAGCGCGGACCGCGTGCCGAGCCTGCCGGACGTGCCCGGCATGAAGGAATTCGCCGATCTCGGCCTCGGCGACCATTCGGTCGTCTCCTGGAACGCCATCATGACCGCGCCCCGCACGCCGGAGCCGGTGGTGGCGCAACTCGCCCGCGCAGTGAAGGCCGTGGCGACGGAGCCGAGCTTCGGCGAGCGCCTGCGCCCGCTCGGCTACAGCCCGACGGTGAGCGAGAGCCCGGCGGCACTGGCGCGCCTCATCCAGCAGGAAACGCCGAAATGGCGGCGGATGGTGGAGCTTTCGGGCGCGCGGATCGACTGACGCCGCCGCCCGCCGCGCCCGCTCCGGGGGTGCCGCAGCCCGCTACGACCGCTGCGGCATCCCCTCCGGCACCACCGTCTTGATGATGCTCGCGTCCAGCGCCTCGTAGGCGTGGTATCCGATCGTCTCGTAGAGTTCGGCGCGGGTCTGCATGCGGCCGACCATGTTCTGCGTGCCGCCGTCGCGCCGGATCGCGGCGTAGAGCTCCTCCATCGCCTTCGCGGCGACGCGCAGGTGGGAGACGGGCCAGATCACCATCGCATAGCCCATCTCCTGGAACTCCGCGGCGGTGAAGAAGGGCGTGCGGCCGAACTCGGTCATGTTGGCGAGCAGCTTCACCCCTGGCATGCGGCGGGCGAACTCGCGGAACATCTCGGCGCTGGTCAGCGCCTCCGGGAAGATCGCGTCCGCCCCAGCCTCGAGGTAGCGCTTCGCCCGCGCCACCGCGCCGTCGAGGCCTTCGCTCGCCGCCGCGTCGGTGCGGGCGATGATGTAGAGGTGCCGCCGCGCCTTGCGCGCCGCCGCGACCTTTGCGGCCATGTCGTCCGCGCTCGCCAGCTTCTTGTCGTTCAGGTGCCCGCACTTCTTGGGCAGGAGCTGGTCCTCGAGGTGCACCGCCGCCGCGCCCGCCTCCTCGAAGGCGCGGACCATGTGCATCACGTTCAGCGCCTCGCCATAGCCGGTGTCGCCGTCCACCAGCACGGGCAGGCCGGCGGAGCGCACGACCTGGCGGATGTACCAGCAGACATCGTCCACCGTGATCATGCCGAGGTCCGGCAGCCCCATCGTCGCGCTCATCGCCGCGCCGGACATGTAGAGCGCCTCGAACCCCGCCCGCTTGGCGAGCAGCGCGGCGATGCCGAGATGCGCGCCCGGCATCTGCAGGATCTCCGGCCGCTCCAGCAGCTTGCGGAAGCGGACCCCGGCGGGCTCGGTCGGCAGGTCGTCGGCGATCACGTAGGGCATGGCGCGAGGCTCCGGATCAGAAGAACAGCAGGGTGACCAGGACGAAGAGCGGGATCAGCACCGCCGCCGCCCAGGCGCAATAGCCGAAGAAGGAGGGCATGCGCACCCCCTGCTCCTCGACGATCGCCTTGACCATGAAGTTCGGCGCGTTGCCGATGTAGCTGTTGGCTCCCATGAACACCGCGCCGCAGGATATCGCGGCCAGGGTCAGCGCGCCCTGCGTCATCAGGTGCCCCGGATCGCCCCCCGCCAGGTTGAAGAAGACCAGGTAGGTCGGCGCGTTGTCGAGGAAGGAGGAGAGCGCGCCCGTCAGCCAGAAATAGACGGCCGGGATGGGCTGCCCCTCCGCCGTGGAGGTCAGGGCGACGAGGCTCGCCGCCGCCCCCTCCCGCCCCGCGCGCAGGATCGCGATCACCGGCGCCATGGTGACGAAGATCGCGGCGAAGAGCTTCGCCACCTCCGCCATCGCGCCCCAGGCGAAGCCGTTCGCCTCGCGCAGGGCGGCGGGCGTCAGGCGCACGGAAAGCAGGGTGATGACGAGGAAGGCCGCCATGCCGAGCAGCCGCTCCAGCCCGACCGGCTGCCCGAGCACGGACACCTCCCGCATTGGCGCGAAGCCCATGCCCAGCACCACTGCGAGCACGGCGCCGAGCAGCACCAGGTTCACCCGCCCCTCGATGCGAAGCCCCTCGCGCGCCGTGGTCTCCGGCGGTGCGGGCCGCTCCCGCGCCCAGGCCACGTGATCCAGCACGTAGTACAGCGCCAGCAGAACCACGGTGCAGAACAGGAACTCGGCGAACAGGTGCGTCGTCGGCCAGAAGAAGGACACACCCTTGAGGAAGCCGAGGTAAAGTGGTGGGTCGCCGAGCGGCGTCAGGCTGCCGCCGATGTTGCTGACCAGGAAGATGAAAAAGACGAAGGTGTGCGTCTTGCGCCGGCGGAACGCGTTGGCCCGCAGCACGGGCCGGATCAGCACCATCGAGGCCCCCGTGGTGCCCATCACGCTCGCCAGCGCCGTGCCGGCCGCGAGCAGCGCGGTGTTGGCCGCCGGCGTGCCGACCAGCGTGCCGCGCAGCAGCACGCCGCCACCCGTGGTGTAGAGCGCGAGCAGAAGCGCGATGAAGGGCAGGTATTCTTGCACCAGGACGTGCGTGAACTCCTCCCAGGCCGCCTCGGGGCCGAAGGCCAGCGCGTAGGGCGCGAGGAACAGCACCGCCCAGCCGGCGGCGATCTTGCCGTAGTGGTGGTGCCAGATCCGCCCCGCGATCAGCGGCATCAGCGCGATCGAGAGCAGCACGCCGAGGAAGGGAAGGCCCCAGAGCAGCGACAAGGCGCGGCCATCCACCGCCGTTGCCGCCTCGGAACCCAGGGCGGGCGGGGCGGCCAGCAGCAGCGGCAAGGCGAACACGGCAAGGCGCATTCCGGTGTGATCCTCCCCCTCCGGGCGGGACCCAGGCCC
>JADGHI010000273.1 GCA_019689515.1 Acetobacteraceae bacterium
CACCGCCCCCACGACTCCCGGCCGACTGCCCTGCCACGAAGGACTGGCTCTCCTGGTGGAGGCTGCGATGAGGCGCGCCCGGGATCGGCCGCTGACGGCGCATGCGACGATGCGCCCGCTTTGCATCGGAACGGAGCGGGCGCATCGCCGCATGTGGACAGACGGAGCATGCACGGGCAGCGGCGTGCTTGAACGCCGCCGACACAAGGCAGGGCGGCGGACCGCCCTGCGCTACGTTCATTCAGGTGGCGCGGCAATCGGTACCTGGATGCGGCGCGTCCAGGTAACGGGAGCAAATTTGCTCCCGCGATTCAGATCAGGAGGGCCTTTCCATGTCCGCAGCCCCTACGGGCACGCTCGTTCAGTACCGCGTCGGCGCAGAGGAACTGCTGACGGCGGCGACGACCGAACGCCCAACCAGCTCGAAGCGATCGCCGAAGGCATCCAGCAGCGCCACACCAAGCACGATCAACCCGGCCACAGCGATGGCGTGCTCGCACCGGAGCGGGCCGCGCTGCTGGCGTCTCCTGCTCTTCCCGCCCGTTTCCATCCGCGTTTCCTTCATCGCCATTCTCCATCCATTGCCGATCAGCGTGGTTCGCGAGCCGCGGCCCCGCCGGCCGCGCCAAGAGCGCGAACCCGGTTGCGGTGCGACCCGCCCCTGTGCGGCATGCGGCCGGCGGTCGCGCCGCATCGCCGCTGGGCATCACCACAGCGCGGCCACCTCCCGCATCGGCGCAGCGAGCCAACCCGCCAGGTGAGACACGGGGTCGAGCGCCGCGCGCATCGCCAAGGCGGCGACGGCGAGCAGGTCCACGTCGGGCCGGACCTCACCGTCCAAGCGCCGCACCTTCATGGCTCAGCCACACCGCGCGGAAGCACGCACGACACAACTCCCGGTTTCCGACCCAGCCCGAAGGGCTACACCCAAGAAGCTGCGGTCGGCGGACACTAAAGAACGGGACGTTCCCCGCCTCCACTGCATGACCCGAAAGTCTCGAGCGCGATCTCCTAAGCCTTTCCCTCGGATATCGCAACATTCGTGGAAGCCAACGAAATGAAATTCACGCTAACGCAACCAGTGCGTGGCGCCGATTGAACGGCACGCGCGCGTGGGTAGCGCGCAACGGCCGAACGGTGATCGATGCATGGGAGATCGAGCAATTCCGCGCGTTACGGCTGTTCGCCGAATGCGCGAGTCAGCACCCTCCGCGCACGTGCGCTACGGCGCGTCGCACCATCTTGCGTTGAATGGCACTCAAACGGGCGTTACCACATCCGGGTTCCGTCCACAGCGATCTCACTGACAGCTGCGGATCGTGATTTCCATACGGCCAATTTTTATTGGGAATCCGGAGATTTTACTATTTGCGGTTGTCCATGCCACTGGCCCGGCGAGGCCAGCCTTATCCGAGCGTCTCTGGTCCGAATCGCAGAAGAACCGTGGAGAACGGACGGAAGCGGCAGCGCCGCTCGGCCCAATCCGGACGCGGAATGGTCGTAATTCAACCGTCAGCGCAACGCACGCGCGCGATCCGCTGCATCCTGCGCGTGCATCAGATCAGCTGAGGCAATTCAACTCACAAATTCGAGAGCGAATCAACCACGCGCAGCACGACCTGGCCACCTGCAAGCGGGGAGATGCAAGGCAGAGCCTGCAAAACCTCGGGACGGCGAGGCTGACCGCCAACCGCGCCGCACGCACCCCGAAGCGCATTGGCATATCGCCGCGCAACACCACCGCCGGCGCCGAAGGGCGCGCGCCAGCGGCGTGCCGCCTGCAGCATCTGCGCCAGAGCGCCGCGAACCACCAGCCGCGCGCAGCCGGTGCGTTCGCCGATCCTCAGCAGCGCCCGCGCGCTCGCCCTGCGGCGGCATCGGGTCCGCGGCACTGCCACCGCCGTGCGCCCGATGCCTCCGCGCCACGCGCCTCATCGGCACGCCGCGCGGCGATGCGCTCATGCCGCGCCGCGCCACGGCCGCCAGGTTCAGGAGCGGCTCAGCCGCCTCGCGCGTCCTGGATCGCGCGCCAGATCCGCTCGGGCGTCGCCGGCATGTCGATGTGGCGGATGCCGTATTCGGAGAGCGCATCCACCAGCGCGTTCATCACCGCCGGGAGCGAGCCGGCGCAACCCGCTTCCCCACACCCCTTCGCACCAAGCGGGTTGGTCTTGGCCGGCACCGGATGGCTGCCGAAGGCAATCGGCGGCACGTCGTCGGCCCGCGGCAGCGCATAGTCCATGAAGGACCCGGTGAGCGGCTGGCCCTCCTCGCTGTACACGGTCCGCTCGTAGAGCGCCTGGCCAATGCCCTGCGCGATGCCGCCATGCGCCTGGCCCTCGACCAGCAGCGGGTTCACGATGGTGCCGAAGTCGTTCACCGTGACGTAGCGGACCACCTGCGCGACGCCGGTCTCGGGGTCCACCTCCACCTCCGCGACGTGGCAGCCATTCGGGAAGGCCATCGGCGCCTGGTCGAAGACGTGGCGCACGTCGAGGCTGTCCGGCACGCCTTCCGGCAGCGTCCCCTTCCCCTTCGCCTCGCGCAGCGCCGCGGCGAGCTCCATGATGCCGATGCCGCGGTCCGTGCCGGCGATGGTGAAGCGCCCCGCCTCGAACTCGATGTCGGCAGGCGCGGCCTCCAGCACATGCGCGGCGGCGAGCTTGCCCTTCTCGATCACCTTGGCGGAAGCCTCGATGATCGCGGCCCCCGAGGCCATGAGGGACTTCGACCCGCCGGTACCGCCGCCCGCGACCAGCTCGTCGGAATCGCCCTGCACCAGGCGGATCTTCTCGAAGGGCACGCCGAGATGCTGGTGCAGCACCTGGGCGAAGGGCGTCCAGTGGCCCTGGCCGTAGTCGAGCGTGCCGGTGATGATGGTCACCGTCCCGTCCGGCTCGAAGCGGATGCCGCCCTGCTCCTTCATCGGCGGCGCGGTGCATTCGAGGAAATTGCCAATGCCCCGCCCGCGCAGCTTACCGCGCGCGCGGCTCTCCGCCTTGCGCGCGGCGAAGCCGTCCCAGTCCGCGGCGCGCAGCGCCTCCTCGAGCACGGCGGAGAACTCGCCGCTGTCGTAGGTGCTGCCGGAGGCGGCGGCGTAGGGGAACTGGTCGGGGCGGATGTGGTTGCGCCGGCGCAGCTCGATCGGGTCGCGCCCGGTCTCCTTCGCCGCGGTCTCGATCAGCCGCTCCATGAAGTAGTTGCCCTCGGGCCGCCCGGCGCCGCGATAGGCCGAGACGGGCGTGGTGTTCGTCAGCACGCACTTGGTCGCCACCTCCATCAGCGGGGTGGCGTAGTTGCTCTGCAGGTTCTTGACGAAGTTCCCGGTGCCCATCAGCGGCGCGACGGGCGAGAGATAGGCGCCCATGTTGGCGAAGGCCGTCAGCCGCACGGCAAGGAAGTTCCCGTCCTCGTCCAGCGCCAGCTCGGCCGTCACCTCATGGTCGCGGCCGTGCTGGTCGGAGAGGAAGGAGCCGGTCCGCTCGTCGGTCCACTTCACCGGGCGGCCGAGCAGCTTCGCCGCGTGCAGGACGCAGACATACTCCGGATAGACATTCGCCTTCATGCCGAAGGAGCCGCCGACATTGCCGGTCAGCACGCGCACCTTCTCGGCCGGCACCTTCAGCACTTCGTTCGCGAGCTGGGCGCGCATGCCGAACACGCCCTGGCTGCCGACGCGCAGGATCCAGCGCCCCTCTTTCGCATCGTATTCGCCGATTGCGGCGCGCGGCTCCATCGGCGCAACGACGACGCGGTTGTTGCGGATCGAGAGACGCGTGACATGTGCGGCGCGCGCGAAGGCCTCCGCCACCTTGGCGGAATCGCCGTAGTGGAAGTCGAGGACGATGTTGCCCGGAATGTCGTCGTAGAGCTGAGGCGCGCCGGGCGCCGCCGCGGCAGAGGCCTCGGTCACCGCCGGCAGCGGGTCGATGTCGGGGATCACGGCCTCCGCCGCGTCCTTTGCAGCGGCCTTGGTCTCGGCGACGACGAAGGCGATCGGGTCGCCGACGAAGCGCACCTTGTCGGTCGCGAGGGCCGGCCGCTGCGTGCTCCTCAGCGGCGAGCCGTCGCGGTTCTTGAGCGGCATGCCGCAGCGGAGCGGCCCGTAGCCCGCGGCCGCCAGGTCGGCGCCGGTGAACACGGCGAGCACGCCCGGCATGGCGCGCGCCGCCTCCGTGTCGATGCCACGGATCACGCCATGCGCGTAGGGGCTGCGCACGACATAGCCATAGACCTGGCCCGGCACCGAGAGGTCATCCGTGTAGCGCCCGCCGCCACGCAGAAGGACCGGGTCCTCGTTGCGCGGGACGGGCTGGCCGATGCCGAACTTCAGGCGCGTCGGATCGGGCATGATCGTATCGGGCATGCTGTTCGGGCCTCGTCGCGTTCCGTGGGTTGCGGCGAGGTTTAGGGCAGAGGGCGCCGCCTGGCGACCCTGGCGCCGGACCGGCCCGGGGCCTGCTCGTCGCTGGCACAAGGGGCGGAGTGTCCGCCCGCCCTCCTATTGTTGCCGCGCCCGCACCCCGGCCTCCGCCAGGATAGTGGCCCAACGCGGCGCCTCGCGTGCCATCATCGCAGCCGCCTCCGCGGGCGTGCTGCCCACGACCCGTTCCGCACCGAGCTCCGCCAGCCTCGCGCGGATCGCGGGTTCGTGCAGCACCGCCGCGATCTCGCGCGACAGCCGTTCCACCACCGGCTGCGGGGTGCGGGCCGGGGCGAGCACCACCTGGAACACCGCGAAGGTTGCGTCCGGGTAGCCAGCCTCCACGACCGTCGGCACCTCCGGCATCACGGAACTGCGCTGCGGGGCGGAGACGACGAGGGCGCGCCCCTGCCCGCCGCGCGCAAGAGCGAAGCCGGTCAACCCGGCATCGTACAGCATGTCGAGCCGCCCCGCGGCGAGGTCCTGCACCGCCGGCCCGCTGCCGCGATAGGCCACCTCCTGCATCTGGAGCCCGGCCGAGCGGATGATCAGCAGGCTGACGAGCTGCAGCACGCCACCCCCGCCGGTGCTGCCATAGGTCATCCGCCCCGGCGCGGCACGCGCCGCGGCGACGAACTCGGCGAGCGTCCGCCACGGCGCGTTGGGCCGCACCAGCAGCACCATCGGGGTCTCGGCGATGATCGAAACCGCGGCGAAGTCGCCCTCCGGGTCGAAGTCGAGCTGCGGGTAGAGCGGGCGCAGCACCACATGCCCGTTGTTGGTGAAGAGGAAGGTCGTGCCGTCCGGCGCGGCCCGCGCGACGAGCCCGGCGCCGATCGCCCCGCCGGCGCCGCTGCGGTTCTCCACCACCACGCGCTGCGGCAGGCGCTGCGACAGCGCATCGGCGACGATGCGCGCTATCAGGTCGGTCGGACCGCCGGCGGCATAGGGCAGCACCCAGCGCACCGGGCGATCGGGCCAGTCCGGCGCCGGCGTCGCCGCCTGCTGCGCGCGGGCCGCCGTCGCCGTGGCGAGCATCGCGCCTGCCAGAGCGGCCCCGGTCAGAACCGCCCGTCGCACCATTTTTCGAACCATGGCCATCCCCTCCCCGTCCCGGCCGCGCTGCATGGCACGGCAGGGTTCGACCGCGATCATGGGCGCATGACGCGAGGGGAACAACCGAAGGATGGATGGGATGGTGGGCGCGAGAGGGATTGAACCTCTGACCTCCCCCGTGTCAGGGGGGCGCTCTCCCGCTGAGCTACGCGCCCGGTCCGGACGGGCCTCTTAGC
>JADGHI010000274.1 GCA_019689515.1 Acetobacteraceae bacterium
CCTCCGGACGGCGCAGGATGGCGGTGATCTCGGCGTTCAGCCGCTCCACCACGGGCGCCGGAGTCGCCGCGGGCACGAGCACGCCGAGCCAGGCCTCGGCGGCGTAGCCGGGCACGCCGGCCTCGGCGATGGTCGGCACCTCCGGCATGGTGCCGGTGCGCTGCGCCGTCGCCGCGCCGAGCGCCCGCGCGCGGCCGCCGGCGACGTGTCCGCGCGAGGCCACCACGGTGACCATCGCCAGCGGCACCTGCCCGGCGATCAGGTCCGTCATCGCCGGCCCCTCGCCGCGATAGGGCACGTGCAGCAGGCGGATGCCGGCCATGGAGTTCAGCAGCTCGACCGCGAGGTGGTTGGTGCTGCCGGTGCCGGAGGTGCCGACGCCGATCTCGCCCGGCCGCGCGCGGGCCAGCTCGATCAGCCCCGCGATGTCGCGCGCCGGCATGGCGGGCCCGGCGACGAGCAGCAACGGATTGCGCACGGCCAGGGTGACGGGGGCGAGGTCGCGCATCGGATCGTAAGGCGTGCGCGTGATCTGCGGCGTCACCACCAGCGCGCCGAGCGCGCTCAGCACCATGGCGTGCCCGTCCGCGGGCGCCTTCGCCACCGCGTCCACGCCGATCACGCCGTTGCCGCCGGGACGATTCTCCACCACGACGGACTGGCCGAGCGACTCGCCGAGATGGCGCGCGAGGGTGCGGCCGACGGTGTCCGCCGCGCCGCCGGGCGCGAAGGGAATCACCAGGCGCAGCGGGCGATTCGGGAAAGCGGGAGTCTGCGCCGCGGCGCCCGCCAGGGGGACAAGGACCGCCAGCACCGCCGCCAGCCACATGCTCTTCCGCATCGCGCCGTTTCCTCCTGCAGGGCGGCGCAGCTTGCCCCGGCCCGGCGCGCGCGTCACCCCTCCCCAGGCGCGACTCGCACGATGCGCTTGCCGGTGTTGGCGCCTTCGAACAGGCCGACGAGGGCGGCGGGTGCCGTCTCCAGCCCGTCCGAAACGGTCTCGCGCCAGCGCAGCTTCCCCGCGCGGAACCAGTCGAGCAGCTCGGCCGCGGCGGCGGCGCGGCGCTCCGGCGGGACGAAGCCGATGCGGAAGCCGGTGAGCGTGACGCAATTGTCGAGCAGGGACTGGAGGTGCCGGAAGGCGATCGGCCCCGTCGCGCTGTAGTGCGCGATCATGCCGCAGAGCGCGATGCGCGCGCCCATGGCGAGGTTCGGCAGCACGGCGTCCAGCACCGCGCCGCCGACATTGTCGAAATAGACCTGCACGCCCTCGGGCGCGGCCCGGCGCAGCGCCTCCTGCAGGTCGCCCGCGCGGTGGTCCAGGCAGGCGTCGAAGCCGAGGTCGCGCACCACATGCGCGCATTTCTCCGCCCCGCCGGCGATGCCGATGGCGCGGCAGCCCCGCAGCTTCGCGATCTGCCCGACCAGGCTGCCGACCGCGCCGGCCGCGGCGGAGACGACGACCGTCTCGCCCCGCCGCGGATGGCCGTAATCGGTGAGCCCCACCCAGGCGGTCAGGCCCGGCGCGCCGAGCAGGCCGAGATGCAACGAGAGCGGCCGCACCGAGCGATCCACCGGCCGCAGCGCCCCGCCCGGCAGAGCTGCGTAGAGGCGCCAGCCGATCTCGCCGAAGACGACGTCGCCGGGACGGTGCGCGGGATGGCGGCTCTCCACCACCTCGGCGATGCCGCGGCCCTGCATGACGTCGCCCTCGCGCAGCGGGACCGCGTAGCCCTTCACGCCGAGCATCTGGCGGCGCATGTAGGGATCAATCGAGAGGAACAGCGTGCGCAGCAGCACCTCACCCTCCGCCGGCGAGGGCATCGGGGCGTCCTCCACCGCGAAGCTGCTCTCCTCGAGCCGTCCGACCGGCCGCCGGACATAGCGCACCTGCCGGTTGTCGCCGCCGCCGCTCCGCGCCATCCGAATCCCCTCCTCCGACGCCCGATCCGCCCGAGCATAGCAGACCCCGCGCGCGGCGCCTTGCCTGCGCGGCGCGGCTGGCGGAGGATCGGCGCGACGGCCCGACCCGATCGGCCAGGCGATCCGGCACAGGAGGAAACCCCATGGCAGCCCCACCCTCGGCGCGGCGCGACCGCCTCAAGCCCAACTTCCCCAAGCTCGTGCAGATGACGAACGACTACGTCTACGCCGAAGTGTGGGAACGGAAGCAACTGTCCAAGCGCGACCGCAGCATGGTCACAGTCGCGGCGCTGGTCGCGCTCGGCTGGCAGGAACAGCTCAACACGCACATCGGCCGCGCGCTGGACAACGGCGTGACGCGCGAGGAGATCAGCGAGATCATCACCCACCTCGCGCTCTACTCCGGCTGGCCCTCGGCGATGACCGCGGCGCACATCGCCTGCGACGTATTCGAGGCGCGGGACAAGAAGTAGGTCAAGAGGAACGTCCGCCATGAAGATCGGATTCATCGGCCTCGGCACCATGGGCGGCCACATGGCCACCAACCTGCAGAAGGGCGGCTACAAGCTGGTGGTGCACGACGTGAACCGTGCGGCCGCCGAGAAGCACCTCGCCGCCGGCGCCGAGTGGGCGGATTCGCCCCGCGCGGTGGCGGAGCAGTCGGACGTGGTCTTCACCTCGCTCCCCGGCCCGCCCGAGGTCGAGGCGGTGGTGTTCGGCAAGGACGGGCTGATGGAGGGGGTGCGGCAGGGCCTCGCCTATTTCGACCTCTCGACCAACAGCCAGATGCTGATGCGCCGCGTGCACGAGGCGTTCAAGGCCAAGGGCGCCGACGCCTGCGACGCGCCGGTGAGCGGCGGGCCGGAAGGCGCGCGCACCGGCAAGCTCGCCATCTGGGTCGGCGGGGACGAGGCGGTGTATCGCCGCCACAAGCCTGTGCTCGACGCGATCGGCGACCAGGCGCGCTACATCGGACCGATCGGCGCGGCCACCGTGGCGAAGCTCGTCCACAACATGGCGGGCTACGCGATCAACATGGTGATGGCCGAGGTCTTCTCCATGGGCGTGAAGGCGGGGATGGACCCGCTCGCGCTGTGGGAGGCGATCCGCCAAGGCGCGCTCGGCCGCCGTCGCACCTTCGACCGCATCGCCGACCAGTACCTGCCAGGCAAGTACGACCCGCCCGCCTTCGCGCTGAAGCTCGCGCACAAGGACGTCTCGCTCGCCGTGCAGATGGGCCGCGAGGTCGGCGTGCCGATGCGGCTGTGCAACCTGACGCATGCGGAGATGACGGAGGCGCTGAACCGCGGCTGGGGCGCGCTCGACTCGCGCGTCTTCATGCGGCTGCAGAACGAGCGGGCCGGCGTGCAGATCGCGGTGGATCCCGCGCGCGTGCAGGCGGTGCTCAAGGCCGACGGCAAATGAGCGCCACCGCGCCGACCTACGAGGTCTACGCGCTGCGCTACGCCACGCGCGAGGCGCGGCGGCACGAGCACTTCATCGGCGGCGACCCGCATGACGGGCCGATGCCGATGGACTACTTCGTCTGGGCCGCCATCTCGCCGGAGCGCAGCTTCGTCATCGACACCGGCTTCACCGCCGAGATCGCGGCACGGCGCAAGCGCAACTGGCTGCGCTGCCCGGTGGAGAGCCTGCGGCTGATCGGCCTCGACCCCGACGGGGTCGAGGACGTGATCCTCACGCACCTGCACTACGACCACGTCGGCAGCTTCCACAAATTCGCCCGCGCCCGGTTCCACCTGCAGGAGCCGGAGATGCACTACGCGACCGGCCGCTACATGCGCCACCACAAGCTGCGCCACTCCTTCGAAGTGGAGGACGTGACCGGCATGGTGCGCATGCTCTTCGCCGACCGCGTGGTGTTCCACGAGGGCGACGCGGAGCTGGCGCCGGGCGTCTCGGTGCATGTCTGCGGCGGCCACTCCGCCGGGCTGCAATGCGTGCGGGTGAACACGAAGCGCGGCCCGGTGGTGCTCGCCTCCGACGTGACGCATTTCTACGAGAACATGGAGAGCGGGCGGCCCTTCACCACCGCCTTCCATGTCGGCGACATGCTGGAGGCCTTCGACCGCCTGCGCGCCCTCGCGCCCTCCGCGAAGCACATCGTGCCGGGCCACGACCCGGAGGTGATGCGGCGCTATCCCGCTGCGAAGGGGCTGGAGGGCATCGCCGTCCGGCTCGACCTCGAGCCCTCGGCCTGAGAAGGGAGCACGGCGCCACCGCCCCGGGCGCCGTGCGCCATCTCGATCAGATCATCAACGCGCCGCCGTTGATGTCGAAGCACGCGCCGGTGACGAAGCCCGCCTCCTCGCTCACCAGGTAGGCGACCATCGCCGCCACCTCCTCCGGGGTGCCGAACCGGCCGACCGGGATGGCGGCGCGCACCCGCGCGAGCACCTCCGGCGTGGAACCATCGGTCATCGGCGTCTGGATGCGGCCCGGCGCGATGCTGTTCACCGTGACGCCGTCGGCCGCGAATTCGCGCGCGAGGGTGCGCGTCAGCCCGAGCAGCCCCGCCTTGGTCGCCGTGTAGTGCGTGCCGCCGGCGACCGCGACGGAGCGCCCGCCGCGCGAGGAGATGTTGACGATCCGGCCCCACCGCTGCCGCAGCATGGCCGGCAGGCAGAGCTGCGCCATCCGGAAGGGCGCGGTGAGGTTCACGCGCAGCACGCGCTCCCACTCCTCGAGCCCGATCTCCAGCGCCGGCAGCTTCACGCCGTTCCGCTTGGGCGAGATGCCGGCGTTGTTGACCAGCACCGCGACCTCGTCGAGCAGAGAACCCATCCGCGCCGGCAAGGCGGCAAGCTGCGCCTCCTCGGCAAGATCCACGGTGAAGCCGACTGCATCGAGCCCGTCGGCGCGCAGCGCCTCGACCGTCTCCTCCAGCGGCTTGGCCAGCACATCGAGGAGCACCACGCGGTGCCCGTCCCTGCCGAGCCGCTGCGCCGTGGCGCGGCCAATGCCGCGCGCCGCGCCGGTGACGACCGCAACCCTTCCGTGTGTCATTGCCTCAATCCGGTCGGATGTTCGCTTCGCGGATGAGCACCGACAGGCGTTCATGCTCCTCCTCGATGAGCCGCGTGAAATCCTCGCGGCTGCCGCCCACCGGCTCGGAGCCGAGAGTCTTCAGGCGCTCGATCACGTCCGGCATGCGCACGATCGCGTTCACCTCCTGGTTCAGCCGGTCGAGGATCGGCACCGGCGTTGCACGCGGTGCCGCGAGGCCGGACCAGAAGGTGACGTTGAAGCCGGGCACCCCGCTCTCCGCCACCGTCGGCACGTCGGGCAGCGCCGCCGAGCGCCGCGCGCCGGTGACCGCGAGGGCACGGATCTGGCCCCCATCCATCAGCGCGCGCGAGGAGATGATGGAATCAAGCGCGACCGGCACGTCGCCGCGGACCAGGGCGTTGAGCGAGGGCGCGTTGCCCGTGTAGGGCACCAGCGTGACGTCCACGTTCGCCATGCGCTTGAACAGCTCGAGCGCCAGGTGGTTGCTGCTCCCCGCACCGGGATGGGAGATGTTGAGCGTGCCCGGCCTCGCCCGCGCCGCCGCGAGCACGTCGCCGATGCCGCGGAAGGGCGCATCGCGATTGGCGACGAAGAGCAGCGGCGAGGCCTGGACGATCGCGATCGGCGCAAAGTCGCGCCGTGCGTCGATGGTCGCCGCGCCACGGCTGAGCAGGGGCGTGGCGATCATCGCCCCCGTCGCGAAGAGCAGCGTGTAGCCATCCGGCGTAGCGCGGGCCGCGGCCTCGGTCCCCACC
>JADGHI010000275.1 GCA_019689515.1 Acetobacteraceae bacterium
ATGGTGATCTCGCCCTCCATGGCGCGGAGCGCGCCGAGGCCGAGTACCGCGGCAGTGCCGAGCCCGGCCAGCAGGGCCGGCGCGGTGTCGAGCAACAGGGCGGGCAGTTGCAGCCGCAGCCGCGCATTCAGCAGCCGTGCCTGGAACCCCGCCCAGCGCCCGAAGAAATCCGCCTCCAGCCCGGATGCCTTCAGCGTCTCGATCGCCTGGATGCCGCCGACCGAGATCGCGGCCAGGCGGTTGGCTTCCCGCAGCACGTGGCGCGTGCCGTCGCGCTGCATCCGGGCCACGGCCTGCATCGCCAGTGCATTGGCCAGGGCGACGCCGGCGCCCACGACTGTCAGCACCGGGTCGTAGAGCAGCATCAGCCCGAGATGGAACAACACCCCGAGGCAGGCCGCGATCAGGCCAGTGGCCTCCACCCCCAGATGGTGCCCGGCCTCGCCCGCAGCGGCGGCGCGCGCGGCGAGATCGCCGGCATAGCGCTGCGTGAAGAAGCCGATGGGCAGGCGGAGCAGGTGACGGAAGAAGCGCATCCCGAACCCTGCGCCAAGCGCCAGCTCCTGCCGCGCCATGACCTGTTCCTGCAGCCAGGTCAGGGCGCCGCGCAGCAGCGCCGCCAGCAGCAGGCCGAAGAGCAGCGGCCGTAGCCATCCCTCCAGCCCGCGCACCAGGACCTCGTCCACGAACACCTTGGCGGCGGCCGGCACCGCCACCGCCGGCAGCAGCGCCAGGGCGGCGGCCAGCACCAGGAAGAGCAGCGCGGAACGAGCGGCCATGAGCCGCGCGAAGGCGCCGGCCCAGATCCGCGGCGGCCGTCCGCCCCTTGTGAATTCCGCGGTCGGGCGGAAGGTCAGCAGCACCCCGGTGAAAGACTCGTCGAATTCGGCATGCGAGACGAAGCGCGGGCCGGAAGCGGGGTCGTTCAGCCAGACGCCGTTCCGGCCGACGCCTTCCACCACGACGAAGTGGTTGAACTCCCAGAAGGCGATAGCGGGCATGGGGTGGTCGGCCAAGGCCTCCGGCTCCACCCGCCAGCCTTTCGCCTCCAGGCCGTAGGTCCGGGCGGCCCGCACCAGATTGCTCGCCCGGCTGCCGTCGCGAGAGACGCCACAGGCGGTGCGAAGGTCTTCCAGCGCAACCCAGCGGCCGTGATGCGCCAACACCATCGCCAGACAGGCTGCGCCGCACTCCGTCGCCTCCATCTGCAGGATGGTCGGGGTGCGGGCGCGCCGGGTGCAACGCGGCCGGGTAACAGCCTCGGTCACAGGCCGGTCCAGTGCCGCAGCGCCGGAATCAGCAGCTCGATTGGCGCGGCAGCGCGGACCGTGACATCGGCGGTCACCAGCAGGCCGTTGTCCAGCACCACTTCCCGCCCCTTGCGGGAGGTCCAGACATAGGCGTTAGGCCCCGCCGAGGCATCGCGGCGCAGCCGGACGCGCACCAGGATGGGTGCCCGCTCGCCCGCGAATTGCCGTGCGAGGTCGGGGCTGCTGAGCAGGTCGGCCACTTCCTGCTGGGTCACCGGCACCGGGGAGACCGTAGTGACGGTGCCAAGCAAGGCGCCATACTCCTCCCGCCGCGCGGTGGTCGGCGACAGCCGCACCTCCATGCCCGGCCGCACCTGCTTGCCGGCCTCGGCCGGGATGAAGACCAGCGCCTCCAGGCCCTCGTCGCCGGTTTCGACCACCAGCAGCTTCTGTCCGGCCGAGACCAGGGAATAGCGGGTGACCGGCGCCATCACCACCTCACCGGCGACACTGGAGCGGATCTCGGTGGCAAGGTCACGCGACAGCCTGGCCTGCTCGAGCTGGGCGTAGACCTCGACCTCCTGGCGGCTCAGGTTCTCGAGTTCTGCATCGCGCTGCGAGCGCAGCGAGAGCAGGTTGGCATCCAGCGCCTCCAGCTCGGTGCGGGTGCGCGCAAGTGCCTCGCGCGCCGCGAACAGGCGCTCGCGTGCCTCGATCACCCGCTCCATCGTGGCGAGGCCGCCGCCTGCCAGGCCCTCGCGCGTGCGCAGCAGCGCCTCCAGCTCAGCGATCCGGCGGGTCGTGAGGGCCGCAGCCTCCTCCAGGCCCTTGCGGTGTGTGGCGGTCGCCTGCTCCTCCCGGGCCAGGCGTTCGGCGAAGCGGGCCCGGATGGCGCCCCGCTGCGTGCGCAGTTCCTGGAGCCGCTCCTCCAGCCCCGCGACGCGCGCGTCCTCCTCGGGAGCGCGCAGGCGCGCGATTAGGTCGCCGGCCTCGACGCGTTCCCCGATGCCGGCGAGATAGTCCAGCCATCCGGCCTTCGGGGCATTGATGCCGACGAACATGCCACCCTCGCGCACCAGCACGCCCGGGCCGCCGGCGGTCATGCGATAGGTGCCGAAGATCCCCCAGGCCAGTGCTCCGGCCAGGGCGGCGGCGCAAACCAGCAGCGCCGCCCAGCCGAGCGGCGGGACGATGCGGATGCGCTGGTCCAAATCCTCGGGAGCTGCCAGACGGGCCAGCGCCTTGGCACGGAAGAGGCCGGCGGCACTCATGCGCAGGCTCGGTCGGTCAGCCCGGCAGCAACTGCCAGAGTTGGGAAAAGGGATCTAGCCATGGCCAGCGAGCTGGGTGGAACCGTGAAGCGTATTCGCCTTTTAGTAGAATACTATCTCAAGGGCGATAGCTTTCTGGTCGATACCTGCGACACCTCCTCGGCACGCTAATTGTTTCGATGCCTTGCCTCAGCTCGTACCAGGCGGCCTATCAAGTGCTGCATTCCTGTGCCTTCTCGCCATGCGGCCATGCGGCAGGGGTGTGAGCTGACTGCCACGCTGCAGGGCAAGCAATCCCAACCTTCAGACTTGGCGAAAGGCTGCCTTGGCCGACCTGTCGATCCGCTGCACGTCGGATGGTCTGCCCGAGGTTGGACATCCGGGCGGGCCACCTGCTGCCCGCGGATGTCCAGATAGTCCCCGGCCAGGCGCGTCGAGTAGGGCCTGTTAGTGACCGTTTGAGAATTCAGCGATGGGCGCCCCTTCGCAGGAGAAGGGCGCCCATGGCGAGGTGGCTCATGGCCTCGGAGACGTCGAGGCGTTGCTCGTAGTCTCGGACCAGGCGTTGCCAGCGGATCATCCAGCCGAAGGTCCGCTCCACCACCCAGCACCTCGGGAGGATGTCGAACCCCTTCGGATCGGAGCGCCTGACGATCTCGACGACGAAGTCGAGGAAGGCCGCCTTGTCCATCAGGCTCGTTCGGTCGTAGCCGGCATCCTCGAACAAGCGCTTGAGCCAAGGCCGGCGTTTTCGGATGGCGGCGAGGATCGTCTGAGCGCCCGCGCTGTCCGACACATCGGCCGTGGTGAGATGGACCATGAGCAGCCGCCCATCCGTGTCGACCGCGACGTGGCGCTTGCGTCCGACGATCCGCCTGCCTCCGTCATAGCCCCGCCCCTCGGCGAAGGGCGCTTTCACCGTTTGGCTGTCGAGAACCCCACCACTGGGGCTTGCCTCCCGCCCGGCCGCCTCGCGGTCCAGTATCAGCGCCACATCGTGGATGGTACGGAACAGCAGGCGCCGCACGAAGCGCCGGAACCACCAATAGACCGTCTGCCATGGCCCGAAGTGGATCGGCAGCATCCGCCAGCCGCTACCCGAGCGCGGCAGGTAGCGGATCGCGTTCAGCATCTCTCGCAGGTCCACCGATGGTTTCCTGCCTCGTCTCGGAGGCTTGGGCATCAACGGCTCGACCTGCGCCCACTCCTCGTCCGTCAGGTCAGACGGATAGCGCCTCGTCTTGCGGGCAATCTCGTCCATCCGACCGCGTGTCTCTCGGGTCTACATCCCGAGCTGGAATCCAAAGCCGCGCCAGCCCTTTCTCAAACGGTCACTAAGCCTGGCTTTGCACGTGCCGTGACGTGGTCGTCATGAAGCATGGATCCCATGGATCCAGAAGAATCCCTCGGTGGCGACGAACGTGAGGGCTTCGTCGAGGGGCATGACCTCCCGATCGAAAGGTCCGGGGTTGCCCCAAGCGTCGCGTCGCCACCATAGTACCTGAACTCTGTCGCCCTGACCGGTTGGGCGCAGCCGGGCAACCGGCCCACCGGTGCGCAGGCTGTAGAGCGTGTAGCCCTTGTTGGCCCGCCTCACCTCGACGCCGCCACGCTGTGGCGGCCAGGGGTAGGCTTCAATGCGGGCGCGCATGTCATCGGGGCTGCCGGCCATCGGCCTCACTCCCGCCTCCGGCCGCGTTTGGCGCCTTGGGGGTCTCGGGCGAAGGCGGTGTGCCACGACGCCGAGTGTGGGGCCGGCGGTGCTGGACGGCTGGATGCGGCCCTTCCGATGCCACTTCACCGCCGCGGTCTGGCGTCACATGCTCGTGCTGGTCTGTGGCACCCTGCTGGCGCCGGGACGGCGGACCGTTGCCGCGGCCCTGCGCGTCATGGGCCCGGGCGAGGCGGCCGTCTATCATCGCGTGCTGAGCCACGGGCACTGGTCCTCACGGAGGTTGGCACACCGCCTTCTGGTGCTGCTGGTCGCGGCCTTCGTGTCGGACGGTCCGGTGGTGGCCGGGCTCGACGACACCATCGAACGCCGCCGCGGCGCGTGCATTCGCGCCAAGGGGATCGACCGGGATCCGGTTCGCTCCAGCCATGGGCATTTCGCCAAGGCCAGCGGCCTGCGCTGGCTGTGCGTCATGCTGCTGGCCCCTGTCCCCTGGGCCGGCTGCGTCTGGGGCCTGCCCGTCCTGACCGTGTTGGCCCCCTCCGAGCGCTACGCCGCCGCGCAGGGCGGGCGGCACAAGAAACTCACGGACCGGGGCCGGCAGGCGCTACCGCAGGTCGCCCGCTGGCTGCCGGGACGGCGCGTCGTCGCGGTAGCCGACAGCAGCGTCTCGGCCATCGCCCTGCTGCGCGACCTCGCGCCGCATCTGACCGTGGTCACCCGTCTGCGCCTCGATGCTTGCCTGTGCGATCCGCCTCCGCCGCGCCGGCCGCCACTCATCGGGGCGCGGCTGCCCAGCCTGGTCGGACGCCTGCGCAGCCGGCGCACACCCTGGCGAAGGGTCAGCCTCGGGGGCTGGTACGGCCGCGGCACGCGCCAGCTCGATATCGCCTCCGGGACCGCGCTCTGGCATCACCCCGGCAGGCGGGTCGCGATCCGCTGGGTGCTGGTGCGCGATCCATGCGGCGAGAAGGCGCCGCAGGCCTTTCTCTGCACCGACCAGACGGCCGAGGCGACCGACATCCTGTGCTGGTTCGTACGGCGCTGGAGAACCGGGACGACATTCGAAACAGCCCGACGGCACCTCGGCGTTGAAACCCAGCGGCAGTGATCCGACCCGGCCATCCTGCGCACCACGCCCGCGCTGCTCGCCCTGTTCTCCCTCGTGACACTGTGGGCCAGCCAACTTGCTGCTGAGCGTGGACCGGCTGTCGAGTGCGTGCGCTGGTATCGCAAACCACTGCCGACATTCAGCGACGCTCTCGCCCTGGTTCGGCGTGAACTCTGGACCGCCCAGCTTTCCGCCACCTCGCCGCCAACCGGGACAGCGCAGAGTGCCTCCGGCCGATCTCATCGGCCGTCTGCTACTCCTCGCTTGCCGGCCGCCATGACACCTCATGACGGTCCGCGCGCGTCACGGCACGTGCAAAGCCAAGCTAAGAGCGTGTTTGAGAAGGGGATTCCGGTGTGGCACGCGGCGTGATGCAAGGGGTGT
>JADGHI010000276.1 GCA_019689515.1 Acetobacteraceae bacterium
CCGTCCGGATCGTCCTCCAGGGGCGCCTCGTCGTCCTCCGGCTCGGCGGTGCGCGCGGCCGGGGTGGGCTCGGCAGGCACGGGGAGGCCGTAGGCGTCGGTCGCGGCGTCGCGCACCGCCTCGATGGTGGCGCCGGGGAAGGCGGCGAGGATCGCCTGCACCAAGGGGTGGCTGCGCGCCAGCTCGCGCCGCTCGGCTTCCGCGGCGCGGCCCTGTTCGGCCAGGGTCGGCTCGCCCTCCGCATTGGAGAGGACGACGGTCCAGCGCGCGCCGGTCTCCTCCTGCAGCATCGCCGTGAGCTGGGCGGCGAGGTCGCGCGGCGCGGCGGGCTCCACGCGGATCTCGATGCGGCCGGGGGCGAAGCGCACCAAGTGGACGCTGTGGACCAGATGCGCGTGCAGCATCGGCCGTTTGCCGAAGGCGAGCGCCACGACCTCGCGGAAGCTCGTGGGAGCGGCGGCGCTGGCGGCGGCCGGCGCGGCGGCGGTCTGCGTCGCGGCAGCCACGCCGCCACCGCCACCCGCGACCGCGCGCAGCCCGCCAGCCCCGCCCGTCGGGCCCGGGCGCGGACTGCCTGTTGCGGCGGCGGACATCGCCCCGCCTTCGGTCAGGCGCCGCACCAGGTCGCCCGGCGTCGGCAGGTCGGCGACATGGGCGAGGCGGATCAGCACCATCTCCGCCGCGGCGCGGCGGTCCACGCCCTCCTGCTGCACCTCGGCGATGCCCTTGAGCAGCATCTGCCACGCTCGCGCCAGCACCGGCACGGAGAGCTTCACCGCCAGCGCCGCGCCGCGCATGCGCTCCGCCTCCGGCAGCGCCGGGTCGTCGCGCAGCGCCGGCACCGCGCGCATGCGGGAGAGCAGATGCGTCAGCTCCGCGAGGTCGGAGAGCACCACCAGCGGATCGGCCCCGCGCTCATGCGCGCGGTCCATCAGCCCGAGCGCGCCGGCCACGTCGCCGCCCATCAGCGCCTCGAACAGGTCGAGGACCAGGCTGCGGTCGGCGAGGCCGAGCATGTCGCGCACCGCCTCGGCGGTCACGCTCCCTTCCGGCCCGGCGAGCGCGATCGCCTGGTCGAGCAGCGACAACCCGTCGCGCACGCTGCCGTCCGCCGCGCGCGCGATCATCGCGACGGCCTCGGGCTCGGCGGAGACGCCCTCCTTCTCCAGCACACGGGCGAAGTGCGCGCGAAGATCAGCCTGGGGGACGCGGCGCAGGTAGTGGGTCTGGCAGCGCGAGCGGATGGTGAGCGGCACCTTCCGGAGCTCGGTCGTCGCCAGCATGAACTTCACCTGCGGCGGCGGCTCCTCCAGCGTCTTGAGCAGCGCGTTGAAGGCCGCGCCGGAGAGCATGTGCACCTCGTCCAGGATCAGCACCTTGAAGCGGCCCTGGACCGGGCGGTAGCGCAGCGTCTCGCGCAGCTCGCGGACATCGTCCACGCTGTTGTTCGAGGCGGCGTCGAGCTCCACCACGTCCGGGTGGCGGTCGGCGAGGATGGCGCGGCACTCGGGGCAGGTGCCGCAGGGATCCACGGTCGGCCCGCCATTGCCGTCCGGCCCGACGCAATTCAGGGCGCGCGCGACGATGCGCGCGGTCGTGGTCTTGCCGACGCCGCGCACGCCGGTGAGGAGGAAGGCATGCGGCACGCGGTTCTGCGCGAAGGCGTTGCGCAGGGTGCGGACCAGCGCCTCCTGCCCGATCAGCTCGGAGAAGGTGGTGGGGCGGTACTTGCGCGCGAGGACGCGGTAGGCGGCCGCGCCGTCGCCCGCCCCGGCATCGGCCCTCGCCACGGGCGCCGGCGCCGTGCCGGAGGGGGCGGTGGCGCCGCTTTCGGACACGGCCGGCTGCGGCGGCGCTGGCGGCGATGGAAGGTCGCCGAACAGCCCCGGCCCCTCGGGCGGGGGCGGTTCGGGCAGTCCTTCCTCGGCCGGCGGCGGCGCGTCGGAAGGGGAGCCGAAGAGGGTCTGGTCGGCAGCGGCCATGCGTGCGTGCGGCGGAGTCCCGAAGGGCGGCCGCGGAAGGGGCCGGCGTGGAACAGGTGGAAGGCCGGCGAAGCGACCCGGGCGGGACTCGTTACGGCTGCTTCCTTCCGGACCTGACCGGGTTGGCGAGGCGCCCGTCCGTCACCGACCTTCCGCGGGAAGATATCATGCCTCCGAAGCGCCGCGGCAACCCGGGGGTGGCGAAACGGCAGAGAATGGCGCTGGAGACCTCGTTGGGCCGCGCCGTATCGTCCCTTCGCAGCTTCCCTGCTTCCCTGCCCCCCACGCTGCCGGGCCGCGCGGCGAGCGAATCAGTGCCGAATCGGGCGGGGCGGACGTGGCTGCGGTCCGAGCGCCGTCCCGCCCGTCGCACCCCGCGCGGCGTCGCGCACAGCGCAACGGCGCCGGTGGTCGGCGCTCGGCCTCCGCCGCCGGCCGCAATCGAGTCGCGGTCGAGCCGGTGCGCCTTGCCTGTCTTCGGAGGCCATCGTCCCGGGGCGGTGGCGTCAGACGGTTGCCCCGCGACCGTTGACCCGCAAGCTGGAAATTCGCGAGAAGCCAGCGCCTCCGAGGCCCGATCGCGTCCCTAGCGGCGCGATATCCCGGCTGGGCCGCCCCGCCGCCTCAGCCACGCCCCCGGCGCGCACGAGGCTCATCCCCTGCGCGGTTGCCGGCGCCGCGCGCGCGTGGCACCGTCCGCCACGCATGCTCTCGATCCCTGCCAGCCGCCCCAACGCCTATACAGGCAGCCCGCTGGACCGCGCCTCCGGACGGCGGGACGATGCGGAGTTCATCGCCCGCCTGCTCGCCGACCCGGACAGCCTCTTCGTCCCGGTCTGGCGTTCCCGCAACCTGATGAAGGGCGTGGCCGAAGGCCGCCCCGAGGCGCTGCTGATCAGCGGCGGCGCGGCCGAGCGGCTGCGCATGGCCGGCGGCCCCTGGGCCTTCCTCGGCTTCTGGGAGGGGCGCGCGGTCTTCGCCGTGGACTGCTCCACCGCCGACGACCCGTTGCCGCTCCTGCCGGAGAGCGTCGGCACCTTCGCCGATCTGCGCCAGGTCGCGGGCCTGCTGCCGCCCGGCGAGGCCTCCGTCCTCGCCCATGCCCGCGGGCTGATGCACTGGCGGGTGAAGCACCGCTTCTGCGGCGTCTGCGGCAACCCCTGCGAGCCGCAGAGCGCCGGCCACGTGATGCGGTGCACCGGCTGCAACACGCAGCACTTCCCGCGCACCGACCCGGCGGTGATCATGCTGGTGGTCAAGGGCGACCGCTGCCTGCTCGGCCATTCGCACCGCTTCCCCAACACGCGCATGTACTCGACCCTGGCCGGCTTCGTGGAACCGGGCGAGAGCCTGGAGGAAGCCGTGCGGCGCGAGGTGCTGGAGGAGACGGGCGTGCGCGTCGGCGCGGTGCACTACCACTCCTCCCAGCCCTGGCCCTTCCCCTCCTCCATCATGCTCGGCTTCCACGCCGAGGCGGAGAGCGAGGAGATCGCCATCGACCCGGAGGAGCTGCGGGACGCGCGCTGGTTCTCCCGCGCCGACCTGCGCAACAGCGAGGCGCTCGGCTTCTCCCTGCCGCGCGCGGACTCCATCGCCCGCCGGCTGATCGAGGACTGGCTCGCCCTGGAATGACTCCCCGGCTCCATCACGCCACCGCCGCCATCGCCCGCGCCGCGGCGCTCCTGACGCTCGTGCTTGCCGTTACCACGGCCTGCGGCAGCTCGCGCCGGGCGGACACCACGCCCGTGGCCGAGCCGGAGTCGCCCGAGGCCGCGATCTGCCGCGCCGAGGCGCGCAACAGCCCGGAGGTGCAGCGCCTGGCGCGCGAGCTGAACGTGGACAACCAGCAGAACCTGCTCCGCGTCGGCGAGGAACGCCGCATCGCCGAGATCCGTGCCTACCGCGACTGCCTGCGCCGCCGCGGCGTCGCCATGCCGGGCGGGGTGGAGCCGGTTCGGCGGTCGTTCTGAGGACGGCGGCGGACGGGCGGACCGAGGTCCGCCGCGCTCAATCCGCCGACGCCGCCTGATCCAGCCGGTAGGGGTGCGCCGGATAGGCGCCGAGCACGCGCAGCTCGCGCGAGAAGAAGGCCAGCTCCTCCAGCGCCCGCCGCAGCGGCGGCTGCTCCGGATGGCCGTCCACGTCGCAGAGGAACTGCGTCGCCGTGAAGTGCCCGTTGAGCATGTAGCTCTCGAGCTTGGTCATGTTCACGCCGTTGGTGGCGAAGCCGCCGAGCGCCTTGTAGAGCGCCGCGGGCACGTTGCGCACGCGGAAGACGAAGGTGGTGACGGTGTTCGGCGCCTCCGGCGGCGGGTCGCGCCGCTCGCGCGCCATCACGTAGAACCGCGTCGTGTTGTGCGGCGCGTCCTCGACGTTGCGGCGCAGGATCTCGAGGCCGTAGATCTCCGCGGCAAGCGCCGAGGCCACCGCGGCGTCCTCCACGCCGCCGCGCTCGGCGATCATCGCGGCGGCGCCGGCGGTGTCGGCCTCGATCACGGGCTGGAGCCGCATCTCCTCGATCAGCTTCAGCACCTGGCCGAGTGCCACCGGGTGGCTGTGCACGCGGCGGATGGTCGCAAGCGTCGCGCCCTTCGGCGCGAGCAGGCAGTGCTCGACCCGCTCAAAATGCTCGCCCACCACGTAGAGGCCCGAATCGGGCAGCAGGCGGTGGATGTCGGGCACCCGGCCGGCCAGCGAGTTCTCGCAGGGCAGCATGGCGAGCTCGGCGCGGCCCTCGCGCACCGCGGCCATCGCCGCTTCGAAGCTCGGGCAGGGCAGCGTGGTCCAGCCCGGATAGGCGGCGCGGCAGGCGAGGTCGGAATAGGCGCCGGGCAGTCCCTGGAAGGCGATGACCCGGTGCCCCTGGCGGTCGGTGCTCATCTCGGTTCCCTCGGCGGGAGGAGGGTACGGCGCGCGCGCTCTAGATCCTCCGGCGTGTCCACGCCGAACGGGCCATGCGCGATCCGCGCGACGGCGATGCGCATGCCGGCCTCGAGCGCCCGGAGCTGTTCCAGCCGCTCGCGCCGTTCGAGCGGACTCGGCGGCAGCGCCACGAAGCGGTCGATGGCGGTGCGGCGGAAGGCGTAGATGCCGATGTGGTGCCAGAGCGGCCCCTCGCCCCAGGGAATCGGCCGGCGTGAGAAGTAGAGCGCCGGCGCGACCTGCGCCTCGCCCTCGAAGGCGCAGGCGCATTTCACGAAGGACTCGGTCTCCGCCTCGCGCGCATCGGCGATCGGGCAGACCAGCGTCGCGATGTCCACCGCGGGATCGGCGAGCGGGGCGAGCACGGCGCGCAGCGCCTCGGGCGCGAGGGTCGGGAAGTCGCCCTGCAGGTTCACCACCACGTCGTGCGCCCGCCCGGGATCGAGTTCGGCGAGCGCGCGGTGCACCCGGTCCGTGCCCGAGGGCACATCCTCCGCCACCACCACCGCCGTGCCGCCCGCGGCGCGCACCGCATCGGCGATCTCGGGCTCGGCGCAGGCCACCGCGGCGGGACCGATCGCCGCCTCGCGCGCGCGGTCCAGCACATGCAGGATCATTGGCCGGCCATGGATGTCGGCGAGTGGCTTTCCCGGCAGCCGCGTGGCGGCCATGCGGGCGGGGATGACGACGATCGGGTTCACGCGTGCGGAGGGTGAAGCAGGCTGTGGCCCCTATCGGGGCGACTATAATTAAAACAAGTCCGGGGCCCCCAG
>JADGHI010000277.1 GCA_019689515.1 Acetobacteraceae bacterium
CGACGCAGTCCTAGGCGAGAGGAAGGGAGAGCCGGGGCGCGCGGCGATGTCTCCCGGGGGCGTGCCGGCCGGGTGGGCGTCCGGGGGCGATCAGCGGAGCGCGAGGGGTGAGATGTGATCCGCCGCCGGGAATTCGCGCGGTGGTATGCGCTTGTCGCGGGTCGGGCGCCCGATGTATCGGGGACTCTTCGGGGCATCCTGTCCCCGAGGAGGGCCCGCCGCGTGGGAGGAACACCGGCAGCACCGCAGGCCGCATCCGTCGACGTGCCGCTCGACCGGGACGTCTTCCTGCGCCGGTTGCTGCGCGAATTGGCCGGTACCCTGCAGGAGGTGGTCGGCATCGAGGAGGCCTCCGGCTACATCAGCGTGGTCGGTGCCGCCATCGGCGAGCACATCGACTCCGCCTACCGGCGTGCCCTCGCGGTCGAGCGGCTCTCCCGTGAGCAGGTCGCCACCGTCCTCGTGGACCTGAAGCGGCGCATTGAAGGCGACTTCTTCGTCCTCGAGGAGACCGAGGACCGCATCGTGCTCGGCAACCGCGCCTGCCCCTTCGGCGAGTTCGTGCACGGCCGGCCCTCGCTCTGCATGATGACCTCCAACGTCTTCGGCCACATCGCGGCGCAGAACCTCGGCTACGCCGCCGTCGAGCTGGAGCGCACCATCGCCCGGGGCGACCCGGGATGTCGGATCGTGGTCCACCTCCGGCCCTCTCCCGACGTCGCGCCGGAGGCGCGCGAGTATTTCCGCCGCGATGGCCGGAGCGATTGAGGAGGGCATCGCCACCGTCCTGCGCGCGCTTCCCGAGCCCGCGCTGGTGGTCGAGCCGGACGGAGCCATAGCCCAGGCCAACCGGGCCGCGGCCCTGCGCCTCGGGCCAGCCGCTGCGCCCGGCGGCGCGCTGACCGCCCTCTTCCCGGCGGAGGACCCCGCCGCCCTGGCGCGGTTCCTCACCTATCTGGACCGCTGCGCCGGCTCGCACACGCCGCTGCCGGGCGCCGTCGTACTGCGCTGCGCCGATGGCGCGATGGTCCCCTTCCGCTGCTCGGGCGCCCTGCTCCTGCGGGCCGCGCCCGACGGGACCGTCCCGCCGCGCCTGCTCCTCCGTCTGACCCCGCGGGAGGAGGACCGGCGGTTCTCGGTGCTCGCGCGGCAGGTGCGCGCGCTGAACGCCGAGATCGGCGAGCGCCGGCGCATCCAGGCCGTGCTCGAGGAGGCGCTGCGCGAACGGGAGGTGCTGCTGCGTGAGCTGCACCACCGGGTCAAGAACAGCCTGCACATGCTTGCTGGCATGTTGTACGCCGCGCGGCGCGACGCCGCTTCCCCCGAGGCGAGGGCGGTCCTCGACGAGGTCGCGCACCGGCTCGCGGCAGTCGGGACGGTGCATCAGATGCTCTATGGCGGAAGCGGCCTGGTGGGCGTCCGGGGCGACGAGCTGGTCAAGGCGCTGTGCCCGACGGTCCTGCGCTCCCTCGGCGCCGATCCGCGGCGGCTCGCGGTCGAGGCGGCGCCGCTGGAGGTGCCGAACGACGCGGCGATCCCGCTCGCGCTGATCCTCAACGAGCTGCTGACCAATGCGCTGAAGTACGGCGGGGGGCCTCACGGCCCGCCGGGCGGCGTCCGGGTCCGGCTGGCGCCGTTCGACGGTGCCGGCGTCGAGCTCGCCGTCGAGGACGACGGTCCTGGTTTCGAGCCGGGCGTGGCCGCCGGGCGGCATGCCTCGGGGCTGGGGCTGGTCCGGGGTCTCACACGCCAGCTCGGCGGCAGCTTCGTGGTCGAGGGCGGGCGCCGCGGTAATGGGGACGGAGCCGGAAGCGGCGGGACCGGAGGCACCGGGGCGCGTTGCGTCGTCCGCTTCGGGAGCCGGCAGTGGCAGCGGGCGGAGCCAAGGGGGAGCACCATGGCCGAGTACCAGGGGGAGGGAACGGCATGATCGCATGGAGGCAGGATTCTGCCTGTCCGGCGGAGAGTACGAGCCAGGAGGGGATGGTCCTGGCGCCTCCGCGCCTCCTGCTGCGGCGCGCGGCGGCGGCGCGGCAGGATGCGGACCGGAGCACCGGTTCCGCCGGGGCGCCGCTGCGCGGGCGCGTGCTGATCGTCGAGGACGAGTACTTCGTGGCGCTGGCCAGCGAGGATGCGCTCCTGGAGGCAGGCTTCGGCGTGGTCGGCGTCGCGGCGACGGCGGAGGACGCGGTGGCCCTGGCGGGCGCGGAGCGGCCCGACCTGGTGCTGATGGACATCAGGCTGGCGCCGCCCGGCGCCGCGCGCGACGGGATCGACGCCGCCGCGGAGATTCTCGCGCGCTACGGCATCCCGAGCCTGTTCGCCACCGCGCATGCCGATCCGGGCACGCGGCTTCGGGGCGAGCGGGCCGCGCAGCCACTGGGCTGGCTTTCGAAGCCCTATTCGCCGGAGGAACTCGTCGCTGCCGTCGGTGCGGCCGTGGCGGAGGCGCGCCGCCGCCACGCCCTTCCCGGCTCCGGCGGTTAAGGAGGAGCGGTGGCCAGGCTGCGATCGCCTTGGGCGGACGCAACCGAGCCGTGTATCGCTGCCTCGGAGGGGCTTGGCCCTTTGCTGGCCTCGTTACAGCCGAGCCGGTCAGGGGGTCAGGCTTGGCGCGGCGCGCCACCACCGCCATTCCCGTTGGGCCGTGTCCCATTGGCCGGTGCGGGAGGCTTGGACCCCGCGGCGGAGGGCGTGGCACGCACCGCATCCGCACGCCCCGCTGTGCCGGCTCCGCTCAGGCCGGGCGGCGGGGGCGGCGGCATGGCCGGGCCGGAGATCACGTCGAAATCGTAGTCCGATCGGTGCATGTTGGGCCTCTCTCTGGGAGGGCCACCACACCTCGCTGGCGATGCTTCGTCGGGTCAGGGAAGGGGGAGAACGCGAAGACCGCCGGCGGGCTGGCGGCTTCGGGTTCTGCGTGGTGTGCGCGTGTCCTAGGCCGCCGGTGCGTACCAGCGGTACCAAAATCGCGCGCTGCGGTCGCCGCGACGCTGCTGCGGCTGCATCCTGACCATGATGGAAACTTAAGCGGGGCGTGTGCCGCCACGCAAGGAGCAAGGATGGGGATCTGTGCTGCGCCAGGCGCAGACGGGTGTGGAGATGTGCGTGAGCAGCTGCGGGCCTCGCCTCCCCTTGCTCCGGCCTGCACGGCGCGGCTCCGCCGCCGTCCCGTGTAGGGGCACGCCCGGCTGGCCGGGATGCCCCCGAGCCCGGACCGATCACCTCTCCCCGTTCGACTTCGGTCTGTCCCTTGCTGGCCGGGAACGGCGGGCACTTCCGGGGCCAGGACCGGCTGGCCGGAGGCTTGGCTCCACCGGGGCTTGGCGGGAGGGCACCGGGCGGCGGTCCGCCGCCGCCCGGAAGACGCCGCGCTCCCGTCAGTTGGCGGTGGCGCCGGCGGCGCGCACCACGGGGGCCCATTTCTCCGTCTGCTCGCGGATGTGGCGCGCGAGTTCCTCGGGCGTGCTCGGTTGCGCCTCCAGCCCGTGGCGGGCGAGGGTCGCGACGATCTCCGGGTCGCGCAGGGCATCGCCCATCGCCGCGTTCAGTCGCCGCACGATGGGCTGCGGCAGGCCGCGCGGGCCGAGCAGCGCGTACCAGTTCGCGAGGTCGTAGTCCGGCAGCCCGGCCGCCTCGGCGATCGTGGGCAGATCGGGCACCAGCGGCGAGCGCCGTGCTGTCGGCACCGCCAAGGCGCGCAGCTTGCCGGCCTCGATGTGCGGCAGCGTCGTCGCCGCGGTGGCGATGGCGAAGTCCACCTTGCCGGAGAGGATGTCGGTGATGAGCTGCCCGCCGCCGCGATAGGGCACGTGGATGGTGCGGATGTCGGCGAGCCGGTCGAGCAGCGCCCCGCCGAGATGCCCGGCGCTGCCGACGCCCGAGGAACCGTATGCCAGGGTGTCGGGCTGCGCCTTCGCCGCGGCGATCAGCTCCGGCACGCTGCGCCAGGGACGGTCGGGCGGCACGACGAGGATGTTGAGCACATCCACCGACATGCTGATGGGGGTGAGGTCTGTCCGCACGTCGAAGGGCAGGCGCTGCATCACCGGGTTGATCACGAGCGAGGCGATGGTGCCCATGAGCAGCGTGTAACCGTCCGGCGCTGCGTGCACGACCGCCTCGGTGGCGAGGCTGCCGCCGCCGCCGGGCCGGTTCTCGACGACGATCGGCTGGCCGAGGATCGCCTGCAGCCGCGGCGCCAGGGTGCGCGTGGTGATGTCGGTGCCGCCGCCGGCGGCGAAGCCGACGATGATGCGGATCGGGCGGTTGGGCCAGGACGCGGACGCGTCTGCCTGCGCGTCCGCAGGGCACGGGCCGGCGAGGATCCCCGCCGCGGGCAGCATGGCGGCGGCGGTGAGCGAGCGGCGGCGGGTGAACATGGTCCTCCTCCCGAGGTCTGCGCGTTCCTTGTTGCGCGTTCGAGTGGAGGGATACCGCGGAGCGGCGCGGCGGGCGAGGCCGATGGTCTGCGATCGCCCGGCGCGTCCGCCGTCAGTCCGGCCGGCCCTGCAGCCCGGCCAGGATCACCGTGCGGACGTGGCCGGCATTCTCCCACAGCGACGCAGCGGCGAGGTCGAGCCCCAGCTCCGGCCACAGCCGCGCACCCGCCGCGACAATGGCGACCAGCACCGGCAGGCCGAGTGCCGCGAAGGGCGCCAGGTTGGGCAGGCCGAGGCCGAGCGGAACGAGCGCGGCCAAGCCGGCGACCAGCGTGCTGCCGCTCAGGTCGAAGCTTGCCAACGCGATCACCAAGGCTCCGAGGCAGGCTTTCCCCCACCGAATCGCAAGCTGCATCGCCCTCTCCCCCTTCGGTGCAACGCCCGCGCTGTCCCGCCACAGCGCCTTGCCGGCCTCCGCGTGTTGCTCGCCAGTGTCCTGGCCGACAACCGAGCAACCAGCCGAATGAAAGCCCGCGGAGGTTTATGGCGGGGCGTTCACACAACCATACCGTGCAGCATGCCTTGCCCCCTGGGCGGGTGCAACCCCCTTCCGGCGAAGGAGGCCGAGCTCAGGCACCGTACCACAGACGGCGCCGGGGGCGCGGCGGCTCCCGGACACGCGATTGTGTCGCTGCGGCATGGTCTGGCCGCGCGCGGCAAAGGCTACGCCTTACCCGGATCGGGCGGACTCCCCATGCGCCCGCGATTCGGCGTCCGAAGGAGACACAAGGCGCATCATGCTCACCCGCATCGAAACCGGCGGGGCCGATCTCGCGGCCCTGGCGGATGCGCTCGGCATCGACGAGGAGATCGACTGGCCCCCGGCCTACCTCGCCCCCAGCGCCTGGCTCGAGCACGTCCCCTTCGCCTTCTGGCTGGTCAAGGCGCTGCGCCCGTCCTGCATCGTCGAGCTTGGCACCCATTGGGGCGTCTCCTACGCCGCCTTCTGCCAGGCCGCCGAGCGCTTCGTCCCAGGCACCACCCGCGCCTATGCGGTGGACACCTGGCGGGGCGACGCCCATGCCGGACACTACGGCGAGGAAGTGTTCACCGCCGTCTCGGCCATGAACGCGGCGCGGTGGT
Organism: Acetobacteraceae bacterium; assembly: GCA_019689515.1. GTDB lineage: Bacteria > Pseudomonadota > Alphaproteobacteria > Acetobacterales > Acetobacteraceae > Caldovatus. The sequence goes on from JADGHI010000277.1 coordinate 5,526, forward strand.
CCGGCTTCTCCACCCTGATCCGCGCGGAGTTCGACGCCGCCCGCGCGCAGTTCGCCGCCGGCGAGATCGAGCTGCTGCACATCGACGGGCTGCACACCTACGAGGCGGTCGCGCACGACTTCC
>JADGHI010000278.1 GCA_019689515.1 Acetobacteraceae bacterium
TTGTTAAAACCCCCCCGGCCCCCCCCCGGGCCGGCCCGCCGCCCTCCGAGGCAAGGGAACTGCTCGGCCTGCCGGAGGAGGCAGTGGTGCGCCGGCTCGGCGAGCCGGTGCTGCGCCGGCCCGAGGGGCCGGCCGAGGTGTGGCTCTACACCGCACGGTCCTGTGCGCTCGACGTGATCCTCTACCGCGACGAGCCGCCGCGGCCCGGACCGCTGCGCGCGGCCGGCGGCCCGGGCCGGGGCATGGAGGGCGCCGGCGGCGTTCTGCGCGTCGCCTTCGCCGCCGCCCGCGCCACCGGTGCGGAGCCGCGCAGCGAGGCCGCCTGCCTGCGCGAGATCGCGGGCGGGAACGGCTCGGCTGCGTCCGGGAAGGCATCTCCGCCGCCCGCCGACGCCGACTCGGTCGAGGCGGTCCGCGGCACTGGGGGGCTAACGCCGCCCGGCCTCGCATGGTCCGGCGACGCCGCGCCGCGGCGCGCGGCGGCGGGGCGGAACGCGATGATTGCGCTCGCCCGCGGCGGGGGCTGATACCGGCCTGCATAGGTCCTGCCCCCATGCGGCGCATCGCCGATGCGATGAAGCCAAGCGCCACGGATGCGAACCCTGCACCGGCGTTTGAGGATGCGTTTCCGCATCGCCAGAAATGCGCGACGGCATGAGATCCGTCGTCGCTCTGCATCGCTCCCTGGCTCGGAGCCATGCCATCCATCCGGCCGACGCTGCGGTCGCCCGCCTCGATCCGCGTGGAGCCGAGGGGCGACAGCGGGAGACAGGACGAGGCGGGACCATAGCATTGACGGACGGGACGCCACCCAGGCGGAGCTGCGATCGCCCTAGGCACGCGCCGCCGACCGGCAGCGCGTTACGGTCCTCGGCAGTAGCGGGGGGGCCCCACCTCCGTCAGCTTCGGTCCGGCTCCGCGCGGCCGCCATGCGCCGCCGACCAGGCGAAGGGATCGGCGAGGTAGCGGCGAAGCTCGGCCAGCGCCTCGGGACCCAGCGCCCCGCGCGCCTCCGCCACCGGCAGGATGTCCTCGAAGGTGGCGAGCGCAAAGAGCTCGGCGCCGATGTCGGCGACGTCGGTCACCACACGGTCGAAGATACCCCCATTTGAACAGCACGAAGATCCGCGTGACCTCGGCGCCGGCGCGCCGCAGCCCGCTGCAGTAGCGCGCCTTGCTGCGCCCGTCCGTGGTGACGTCGCTGACCAGCAGGGCGCGCGCACCGGGCCGCAGCGCACCCTCGACATGCGCGTCCGCGCCGAAGCCCTGGGCGCGGCGGCGCACCGTGACGAAGGGGAGGTGCAGGCGCTCGGTGAGCATCGCCGCGATGGCGATGCCGCCCTGCTCGGTCGCCGCGATCGTGTCGAAGCCGTCGAACCCGACCTCCGAAAGGATGCGCGCCTCGGCCCCGCGCAGCAGCGCCGAGCGCGCCAGGGGCAACGAAAGCGCGCGGGGGATGTCGAGATAGACCGGGCTCGCCCAGCCGGAGGAGAGCATGAAGGGCCGCTCCGGCCTGAAAAGAACGCTGCCGGTGTCCAGCAGGATCTGCGCCGTGAGGCGCCCGATCGAAGCCACCCCGTCCAGGCTCATCGCCCGACCGCCTCCGCGCCGGTGAGGAGCAGCGCCCGCAGCACCCCGGCGGCGAGCAGGAAGTCGTCGAAGTCCATCGCCTCGCGCGGGTTGTGGCTGCCGTGCTCGTTGCGCACGAACACCATCGCGGCCGGGACGCCGGCATTGGCGAAGATCGCCGCGTCGTGGCCGGCGCCGCTGGCCAGCACCTCGTGCGCGATGCCGGCCTCGGCGCAGAGGCTGCGCGCATGCGCGACGAGCCGCGGGTCCATCACCGCCGGCGGGGTGCGCACGCCCGGGCCGAGCTCGAACCGCACGCGGCGCTCGCGCGCGATCGCGGCCGCCTCGGCCTCCACGAGGGCGTGGAAGTCGTCGAGGGTGCGCTCGCTTTCACTGCGGTACTCCAACGCGAAGCGCACCTCGCCGGGCACGCGGGTCATGGCGTGCTCCTTCGGGTCGGTGGTGAAGATGCCCATCGTCATCACCAGGTCCTCGCCACGCTCGAGCAGGGCGCGCCAGCTCGCGTCCAGCCGCATGGCGAGGTCCGCGGCGCCGAGCACGGCGTCGCGCCGGAGCCAGCGCGGCACGGCGCCGGAATGCGCGGCCTCGCCGAGGCAGCGGGCGCTGGGGTGGCGGTGGTTGCCGCGGATGCCCGAGACGATCCCGACGGGGACGCCGCGCGCCACCATCACCGGCCCCTGCTCGATGTGCAGTTCCACGAAATGCGAGAGCGCGGCGGGGTCGAGCAACGGGGTGCGCGCGGCGATGACATCCGTGTCCGCGCCCTCGCGCCGCATCGCGGCGCCGAGGGTGAGCGACGGGTCCTGCAGGCAGGGCAGGTCCAGCCAGCCGGGGTCGAAGCGCCCGAACAGCGCAGAGGAGCCGAGATAGGGACGGGCGAACCAGGCGCTCTCCTCCCCGCGCAGCACGAACAGGCACAGCGTGCGCCGGAGCGGCGGGCCGCGCTGCGCGTGCAGCAGGGCGAGCAGGCCGGCGATCACGCCGGCGGCGCCGTCGAAATTGCCGCCTGCGGCACGCTGTCGAGGTGCGAGCCGCAGGCCGCGGCGGGCAGGGAGGGCTCGGTGCCGGGCAGGCTGACGCGGAGGTTGCCCGCGGCGTCCCAGGCGCAGGTCAGGCCGGCCTCCTTCGCGATCTGCTCGATGCGGCGCATCGCCGCGGTCTCGCCGGCGCCGTAGCTCGGGCGCGTGATGCCGACGCCGTCGTGGTGGGCGTCGCGGAGGGCGTCGAAGAGCCCGCGCGCGAGGTCCGCAAGGTCCGGCGCGATGGCGAGCTGCGACGGTTCGGCTACCGCCGGTGGCGGGTCCATGCCCTGCAGCATCGGCCTCGCGGCCGGTGCCCGCAAGCCAAGCGTTTGGCCCTGCCCGCTTCCGGTCGGTCCACCAGCTACGCCGCGGCGGCGATCGGGCTGCCCATGCCGCATTTCATGCGCAGCAGGGCGCCGATGCAGCAGGCCGTAGCGGAAGAGATCCCAAGCCCGCCGGTGGTGCCTGGTGGCGGGCAGGGCCGATCCGCTTGACCGGCCGCGCGCTGGCGCGGCCGGAGCGAAGGCGCTAGGTGCTGCCTCGGGCTGGCCGCGCGCAAGGCTGGGCAGGCGTGCGGAGGGCATCCGGCCGCGCTGCCTGCGGTCCCGTCGTCGTCGGGTTTCGCCGCCGGGCGAGGCCGCCGGTCCTGAGGCTGTCGCGAGGGGGTGTGGGGGTGTCGGGCCGACATCGTCCTGAAATCGCCGGGTTCTCCGGCTAGACATGGCTCCCTGGCTTGACGCCTTCGTCCCGGCCTTCGGGCTGCTGCTGCTCGGCGCCGCGCTGAAGCGACGGCTGCTGCGCGAGGACGCCGTCTGGGCCGGGATGGAGCGCCTGATCTTCTGGGTGCTGCTCCCCTCGCTGATCGTCACGGCGCTGTCGGCGGTGGACCTCGCGGCGCTGCCGCTCGGGCGCATGGCGCTCTCGATCTGGGGGGCGCTGGCCGTCGGCACGGTGGCGAGCGTCGCGCTCTCGCGCGTCCTCGGTCTGCGGCACGCGTCGATGACCTCGGTGCTGCAGGGCGGCATCCGGTTCAACAACCTGATGGGCTTCGCCATCTGCGGCGCGCTGTTCGGCGCACCTGGCCTCGCCCTCGCCGCGGTCTCGACCGGGCTGATCGTGCCCGTCGTGCAGACGGTGACGGTCCTCGCCTTCCTGCTCGGCCGCGGCGGTGCCGGCGCGAGGCCGAGGCCGCTCGCGCTGCTGCGCCAGATCCTGACCAATCCGCTGATGCTCGCCTGCCTCATCGGCTTCGGCCTGGCCGCGCTGGGCGGGCTGCCGCCGGGCCTCTCGCCCCTGGTGGCGGCCCTGGGGCGGGCCTCGGTCGCGCTCGGCCTGCTCTGCGTCGGTGCGGCGCTCTCGCTCGGTACGCTGGGGGCGCACGCAGGCACCCAGGCGCTGACCGGGACGCTCAAGCTGCTCGTCATGCCGGCGCTGACCTGGGCCTTTGCGGCGCTGCTCCGCCTGCCGCCGCTGGAGACCACCGTCGCCGTCACCTTCATGGCCCTGCCGACGGCCGCCACGAGCTACGTCATGGCCCGCGCAATGGGTGGCGATGCGGCGCTCATGGCCGCGATCACCACCACCGAGCACATCGCCTCGGTCCTGACGCTGCCGCTCTGGCTCGCCCTGCTCGCCGCCTTCGCCACGGCCGCCGCCCCGTAGCGCGGCGCCGGCACGCGGCGCATTATGAACGCCTCCAGATGCGGACGGGCGGGAGCACGGAGCGGATGCTGCGACGCAGGGATACGGCGCTGGGCATAATGGGGGCCGCGCTGGCGGCGACCCAGGGCAGCCGTGAGGCGAGCGCGCAGAGCGGGGGCGGCAGCGGCGGCGCGGCGGACACCTGGCCGAACCGGCCGATCCGCTGGGTCGTCGGCTACCCGCCGGGCGGTGCCTCGGACGTCATGGCGCGGCAGATCGCCAACGCCATCGGCACCCGCCTCGGCCAGCCCATCGTCGTCGAGAACCGGCCCGGCGGCGGCGCGGTGCTGGCGAGCGAGCAGGTCTCGCGCGCGGCGCCGGACGGGCACACGCTGCTCCATTCCGACAACGGGATGCTGGTGTACAACCCGGCACTCTACCAGCGCCTGCCCTACGATCCCGACCGCGACCTGACCGGGGTCGGCTTCATCGGCCGCTGGCCGCTGTTCTTCGTCGTGACGCCGGAGAGCCCGCACCGCAGTTTCGCTGACCTGGTGGAGGCCTCGAAGCGGAACGGGCTTACCTACGGCACGCCGGGCGTCGCCTCGCCGCACCACCTCGCCTGCGAGATGGTGAAGAAGCGCACCGGGCTCGATGCGACACACGTGCCCTACCGCGGCGGGCCGTTGGCGATGAACGACCTGCTGGGCGGGCGGGTGGACGTCGTGGTGATCGACACCTCGACCGGCCTGCCCTTCGTGCGCGCCAACCGCGTGCGCGTGCTCGCGCAGCTCGGCGACCGCCGCTCCGACCAATTGCCGGACGTGCCGACGCTGATCGAGCTCGGGCAGCCGGACGCGGTGGCGTATGGCTGGCAGTCGCTGTCCGTCCCCGCGAACACGCCGGAGCCGGTGATCCGCCGGCTGAACGAGGAGCTCGTGCGCGCGATGGGCACGCCGGAGGTCACCGCGCATGTGCGCAACATCGGCGTCGAGGTGGTGAACATGGCACCGGACGAGTTCAACGCCTTCGTCCGGCGCGAGAGCGCCACCTGGCGCCCGCTGATCCGCGAGCTCGGCATCCGGTCGGACAGTTGACCATGCGCCGAAGCCGCAGGGGAAGGCGGTGCCTGCCGGTGGTGGCGCTGCTGCTCATTGCCGGCTTCGCTGCACCGCTCGGTGCGCCATGCGCAGAAGAGCAGCCGGGTGCGATCCAGCGCGCTGGTGCGGCGGTGGAGCGCGGCGCGCAGCGCACGGGCTCCGCGCTGGACCGCGCCGGGCGGCGCACCGCCGCGCATCTGGAGAAGCGCGCACGGCAGGCCGGCGCGGCCCTGCAGCGCGCGGGGAACTGGACCGAGCGCAAGGTGCGGC
>JADGHI010000279.1 GCA_019689515.1 Acetobacteraceae bacterium
AAGGTGCTCGCCGACCAGCAGGCAGCGCGCGCCGACCGCGGCCATGCGGCGCACATCCTCCGGCGTGCGGATGCCGCTCTCGGCGACCGGGATGCGGTCCGCCGGGACCAGCGGCGCCAGGCGCTCGGTGACGGCGAGGTCGGTCGTCAGGCGGCGCAGGTCGCGGTTGTTGATGCCGATCAGCCGCGTGTCGAGGCCCAGCGCGCGCTCCAGCTCGCGCTCGTCGTGCACCTCCACGAGCACCGCCATGTCGAGCGAGCGCGCCACGTCCTCGAGCTCGTTCGCCTGGTCGTCGGAGAGGGCGGCCATGATCAGCAGGATGCAGTCCGCCCCGATCGCGCGGCTCTCGAACACCTGCCAGGGATGGACGATGAAGTCCTTGCGCAGCACCGGAAGCGAGCAGGCGGCGCGCGCCGCGATGAGGTGCTGCGTGTCGCCCTGGAAATAGGGCGTGTCGGTCAGCACCGAGAGGCAGGAGGCGCCGCCCGCCTCATAGGCCTTGGCGAGCGCGGGCGGATCGAACGGGTCGCGGATCAGCCCGCCGGAGGGCGAGGCGCGCTTGATCTCCGCGATCAGCCCGACGCGCATCTCCGCGATGCGCGCGCAAAGCGCGCCGACGAAGTCGCGGGGCGGCCCGGCCTCGGCGGCCCGGCTCTCCATTTCGGCGAGGGGGCGGACGGCGGCGCGCTCGCGCACCTCCTCGTACTTATCGGCAAGGATGCGTGCGAGGGTGTCCGACATGGCATTTCGTTCATCCGCCCCGGCGGAGGCCGTGCGGAGCAGGGGGGCGTTCATGTCTGGCCTCTGGCCTCGGGGGGAGGGCAAGCTTTCCTGAGCTTCTCGAGCACGGCGGCCGCGGCGCCGGAGTCGATGGACTGCGCGGCCAACGCCGCGCCCTCGCGCAGGTTCGCGGCCCGGTCGGCCACCACGAGCGCGGCGGCGGCGTTCAGCAGCACGACGTCACGGTAGGGGCCGGGCGCACCCTGGAGCAACGCGATCAGCGCCGCGGCGTTCTCCGCCGGGTCGCCGCCCTTGAGCGCGGCGGCGGGCGCCCGGGGGAGGCCGGCATCTTCGGGGGAGACCGTGAACTCCCTCAGGCGGTCCCCGTGGATCTCCACCACCTGGCTCTCGCCCGCGAGGGTGAGCTCGTCGAGCCCCTGGCCGTGCACGACCCAGGCGCGCTCGGTGCCGAGCCGGCCCAGCGTCTCCGCCATGGGGCGCAGCCATTGCGGCGCGAAGGCCCCGGTCATCTGGCGCGTCACCCGCGCGGGATTGGCCAGCGGGCCGAGCAGGTTGAAGATCGTCCGCGTGCCGAGCTCCACCCGCGGGCCGGCGGCGTGGCGCATCGAGGCGTGGTGGCGCGGCGCCATCAGGAACACCATCCCGGTCTCGCGCAGCACTTCCGGCAGCCGCTCGATCGGCGTGTCCAGGTTGATGCCGAGCGCCGCGATCGCGTCCGCCGCGCCGGAACGGGAGGAGAGCGCGCGGTTGCCGTGCTTGGCCACCGGCACGCCGCAGCCGGCCACGACGAAGGCCGTGGCGGTCGAGATGTTGAGCGTGCCCGCGGCGTCGCCGCCGGTGCCGACGATGTCGATCGCGCCGGGCGGGGCCTCGATGGCGAGCATGCGCGCGCGCATGGCGCGGACGGCGCCGGTCATCTCGGCCACCGTCTCGCCGCGCACGCGCATGGCCATCAGCAGGCCCGCGATCTGCGCGGGCGTCGCCTCCCCGGCCATGATGATCCCGAAGGCGTGCTCGGCCTCGGATTCTGCCAGCCGCTCGCCATTGGCGAGGCGGGCGAGGATCGGGCGCAGCGAGGTGTCAGGCTGTGGCGACAAGGGGTTGCTGGGTCCGCACGCCCGCGAGCTTGAGGAAGTTGGAGAGCAGGTCGTGGCCGTGCGCCGAGGCGATGCTCTCCGGATGGAACTGCACGCCCCAGATCGGCAGCGTCCGGTGCGCCATGCCCATGACGAGGCCGTCCTCGGTCCAGGCGGTCAGGGCGAGCTCGGCGGGCAGCGAGGCGCGGTCCACTACCAGCGAGTGGTAGCGCGTGGCGCGGAAGGGCGAGGGGAGGCCGGCGAAGACGTCGGTGCCCGCGTGGTGGATGTCCCAGACCTTGCCGTGCACCGGCTCCGCCGCGCGCACCACCCGCCCGCCGAAGGCCTGGCCGATCGCCTGGTGGCCGAGGCAGACGCCAAGCAGCGGGATGCCGGCCTCCGCCGCGAGGCCGATCAGCGGCAGGCAGATGCCTGCCTCATTCGGCGTGCAGGGGCCGGGGGAGAGGACGATCGCTTCCGGCCGGAGGGCGAGGGCGCCCTGCGGGTCGACGGCGTCGTTGCGCCGTACCTCCACCGCTGCCCCGAGATCGCCGAGGAAGTGGTAAAGGTTGAAGGTGAAGCTGTCGTAGTTGTCGATCAGGAGGATCATGCCGGAGTGATCCTTGTCCCGCCGGCCGGCAGGAATCAAGCGATGACCCGAAATCCGGCCCCGCGACAGGTGCAGGACAGATGCGAGGTCCGGGACCGGCCAGCGTGATCCCGATCGGGCAATGATGCAGCGCGCGGAGGGTGTTGCGCATCCTTTGCCCCTCGGGGCGCGGCGGCCCGGCTGTGTGGAAGGCCGGCCGGGTGTGGCAATGGCGCCGCCATGCGGCCATTCCACCGCCGCCATGGGAGGCCATGTGCGGTGCGCTGCGACGGCCCGCATCGTTGCCTTGGGGTGCTGTCTGGCTGGGTCGGCGCTGCAAGGATCCCGGCGCGATCGGGACCCGCTGGCCCTACGGGCAGGCGTGAGCGGTGACGGCCGACGGCCTTGGCCCTGGCAGCCGGCCCTCTACAGCGTCGGCGTCCAGGGGCCCTCGACCGCGTAGCACTCGCTCGCGTTGGTCCAGGGAGGCATGGTGACGCCAAGCGCGACCAGCGGCTCCGCCCCGTCGCAGCGGAACTGGAAATGCGTCCGCGGCGGGATCGCGAGCGACAGGCCGGGCGAGAGCGCCGTGATCTCCTCCTGCCCGTCCAGGCTGCGCCACATGCGGCCGGTTCCGCTCAGGATGAACCACAGCTCCTCGAGCCGGTGATGCGCGACGGCACGCGAGACGGCGCCGGGCGGGAGCGTGAACTGCGCCATCGAGCCCTTGCTGGCGGCGCAGAGCACGCGCACCTCGGACCCGTCGGGCGCGATGGCGTCGGGCTGCTCGGACAGGCGGCGGGAGGGCAGGGACGCGGTAGGAGACGAAGCGGCCATGCCTGGGCTCAGATCGGGCAAACCCCGCTCGCGCATTGCAGCGCGGCGAGGTCCACCGCCTCGTGCAGCGCCGGGTCGCGGATCGCCGCGACGGTCGCGGCGAAGCGGTCGGCGGGCAGCTCCTCCTCCGGCAGGTATTCGTAGCCGAGCGAGTCGTCCGGCCGGCCGGGCAGCACCGCGCAGCAGCGCACCTCCGGCTGGTGGGTGCGCACGATGGCGCGGAAGGCGTCGAGGTCGTAGCGGTCGGTGAAGACCTTCAGCGTGTAGGAAACCTGGTTGCCGCGCTCCTCGCCGATCCAGTGGCGCTCGAGCAGGGCGAGCCAGCGGTAGTGCTGCTCCGGCGTCGCCTCCGGCGCGGTCACCAGGCGCTCGCCGAGGCCGAGGCGCTGGATCAGCGGCAGGGTCGGGAAGCCGACCGCCGACATGCCGGGGAAGCTCCGCAGCGTGCGGATCGGATAGCCGCGGCGCTCGTACTCGGCGAGCAGCGGGTCGGAATCCGGAGTCCAATCGCCATCCGCGCCGCGCGTGCCGCGGAACTGCACCCAGCGGAGATACTGGCGCCGCGCAGGCAGATGCGCGCCCTCGGTCAGGCCGAACAGCTTGGAGGTGGTGCCGGCCGGCTTGACGGTCGTGACGGTGAGCGGCGGGACAAGGCCGAGCTCCGCCGCATAGGCGTCGCCCTCCTCCTTCGCCGCCTGCGACAACCGCTCCAGCATCGCCCAGAAGGGCGCGGAGCGCGCGGGATCGAGCAGGTCGTCGAAGGCGAGGCCGAAGCGCATCCAGGCCCACTCGTGCAGGCCGGTCGGGCCGATGCCCATGCGGTTGGTGCGGCGCACCTCCTCCGCGTAGAGCGCATCCATCAGGTTGGTGCGCATCAGGAAGCGCACGCCGAGGCGGACGGAGTCCTCCACCCGCGCGTCCCACAGCGCGGCGGTCCCCTCGTCCACCTGGCCGGGCACGACCTCTTCGAGCGGCACGGGGCAGGCGAGCAGCGGGGCGAAGTCGCCGATCACGCAGTAGCCGCCGGTGACGTGCAGCACGATCTCGCCGCAGGGATTGGTGGTGGCCGGGAAGTCGGCGTCGGCGGCGCGGCGCGACAGCTCGGCGATCAGCCCGGCGGCGTGGTCCACCTGGTAGCGCGCGCTGCGGATGTCGCGGCCGTCGGTGTGCACGGGCTTGCGCCGGGCGGCGCCGGTGCGGTGGTCCTCCAGCTTGTCGGCGTTGATGAAGCCGGGCTCGCCGTTGATGTAGGCGCAGCGCGTCGCCTCCTCGAACACGGCGCGGGCATGGCGGCTCAGCGGGTCGTCGCCGCCGTCGCGCAGGCGGCGCCAGAATTCGGCGTCCACCATGACCGAGTTGTTGGCGGTCCAGAGGCCGCCCGCCTCCTTGGCGCGGATGAAGCGCAGCACGCCGGGGTCGCGCCAGGACTTGGTCGCCATGCGCGCGGCGCGGCGGGCGCCGCCGACCTGCACCTCGACCGAGAGATGATGGTCCACGAGCAGCGCCTGTTCCCAGGGTTCCGGCAGCGCGCCGGAACGGGCCGGCTCGATCACGGTGCGGCGGATGTTGAGGAAGGCGCGCATCAAGGAGAGCGGACCGGAGGCCGGTCGCCCCTGCATGCCGCCGATCGGGCTGCCGCTCGGGCGGATCGAGGAGAAGTCCAGCAGCACGGCGCGGCCGCGCGCGCCCTCGAAGGCGAGGCTTTCGACCAGCTCCATCGCCTTGGCCCAGCCCTCGCGGCTGTCAGCGATGGTGTGGCGGATGGCGTCCGGCGGCGCGGCCGCGGGATCGGCGAGGAATTCGCGGGCGAGGAACTCGCGCACCGCCACTTCCTGCGCCCCGTCGAAGCCGTCGAGCGGCGTACCCCAGGGCAGCAGGCCGAACTCAATGCCGATCCGGTGCAGGTCGGCGCGGCTGCGCGGCCAGTCCGGGTGCGCGGGGTCGAGGTACAGCAGCAGTTCCGGCGCCTGCGCCCAGTCCACCACGACCAGCTCGTCGTCATAGGCGCGGCCGACGCCGCTGCCGTTCAGCAGCAGGTAGAACTTGACGAAGGAGGCGATCGCCGTGGCGCAGTTGGTGAACACCTCCATGTTGCGGCCGGGCTGCGTCGGGTCGCCATGCTGGAGGTGCCGACCGGAGGTGAGCAGCGCGCCGGTGGCGATGGCGTTGCGCAGCCGCGCCTCCTCGACCCGGTCGTACTCGTCGGGGATGCGCGGCAGCAGGGCGATGTTGCCGGCGGCGACGCGGTCTGCGACGCGGCCGAAGCACTCGCGGTCCTCGGGGCGGAAGACGGTGCGGCGGGCAACCGCCATCCCCATCCCGGGATCGAGCGGGCGCGGCGGCAGGGGGGGCTCGCCGAAGCTCGCCCCTGGCGGGGGG
>JADGHI010000280.1 GCA_019689515.1 Acetobacteraceae bacterium
TTTTTTTTCAAGCACAAGACGGCATACGACATGACGTCGAGTCTCGTGGGCTCGGCCTGGTGGCGCAGCGATGGCGGGCCCCCCGCGGTGCTCGGCCTGATGGCGGCGCTGCGGCTTCCTGCCGTGGCGAAGGGCGAGGTGCTCCCCGGCCCGCCGCTGGCGGCCCCGGCCGCTTGGACGCTGGCGGTAACCGCCATCGCGGCCTGGGCAGCGGCTGGCCGCGGCGGCGGCGCAACCAAGCCCGCCGCCGCGACGCCGGAGACACTCAATAGCGGTAGTGGTCCGACTTGAACGGCCCCTCTGCGGGCACGCCGATGTACTCCGCCTGCTTCGGCGTCAGCTTCGTGAGCTTCGCCCCGACCTTCTCGAGGTGCAGCGCGGCGACCTTCTCGTCGAGGTGCTTGGGCAGCGTATAGACCTTGCGCTCGTACTTGCCCGGATTGGTCCAGAGCTCGATCTGCGCCAGCACCTGGTTGGTGAAGCTCGCGCTCATCACGAAGCTCGGATGGCCGGTGGCGTTGCCGAGGTTCACCAGACGGCCCTCGGAGAGCAGGATGATCCGCTTGCCGTCCGGGAACTCGACCTCGTCCACCTGCGGCTTGACGTTGTGCCACTTGAAGTTGCGCAGCGCCGCGACCTGGATCTCGGAATCGAAGTGGCCGATGTTGCACACGATGGCGCGGTGCTTCATCCGCCGCATGTGCTCGATGGTGATGACGTCCACATTGCCCGTCGCCGTCACGAAGATGTCGGCGATGGGGGCGGCGTCCTCCATCGTCACCACCTGGTAGCCTTCCATAGCGGCCTGGAGGGCGCAGATCGGGTCCACCTCGCTCACCATCACGCGGCAGCCGGCGTTGCGCAGGCTCGCGGCGCTGCCCTTGCCGACATCGCCGAAGCCGCAGACCATGGCGACCTTGCCCGCCATCATCACGTCGGTGCCCCGGCGGATGCCATCCACCAGCGACTCGCGGCAGCCGTAGAGGTTGTCGAACTTGCTCTTGGTGACGCTGTCGTTGACGTTGATGGCGGGGAACAGCAGCCGCCCCTCCTTCGCCATCTGGTAGAGCCGGTGCACGCCGGTCGTCGTCTCCTCCGAGACGCCGCGGATCGAGGCGGCAAGCCGGCCGAACCAGCCCGGCTTCGTCTTCAGCGTGTCCCTGATGAGGGCGAAGAGGACTTCCTCCTCCTCGTTCGAGGCGCCGTCGAGGAAGGCCGTGTCGCCCTGCTCGGCGCGGTGGCCGAGATGGACGAAGAGCGTCAGGTCGCCGCCGTCGTCGAGCAGCATGTTCGGCTCGCCGCCATCGCCCCATTCGAGGGTGCGGCGGACATACTGCCAGTACTCGGGCAGCGTCTCGCCCTTCACCGCGAAGACGGGAGTGCCGGTGGCCGCGATCGCCGCGGCGGCATGGTCCTGCGTCGAGAAGATGTTGCAGGAGGACCAGCGGACATCGGCGCCGAGCGCCTTCAGCGTCTCGATCAGCACCGCGGTCTGGATGGTCATGTGCAGGCAGCCGGCGACGCGCGCGCCCTTGAGCGGCTTCGCCGCGCCGTACTCTGCGCGCACCGCCATCAGGCCGGGCATCTCGTCCTCGGCCATCGAGATTTCCTTGCGGCCCCAGTCGGCGAGGCTGAGGTCCTTCACAACGAAATCATTGGCGCCGGACGCGTCGGGCATGGGGCTCTCTCGGATCGGTTGCAGGGTCCGGCGGGCGCGTAGCACGAGCCATCGGGAGAGGCCAGGGCGACCGACGAGACATAAGGATGTCTTTATGTCACGGAGATGCGAGGTAAGAGGACCCGACCGGCGCCTGCCCTACGCTCACGCCTTGTCGGTCAGTCCCTCGGCGAAGCCCATCACCAGCTCCTGGATCCGCGCCGGGTCGCTCTGCTCCATCACGCGCCGGGCGAAGCGCGCGCAGTCGGCGATGTCGAGCGCGCGCACGGCCTGCTTCGCGCGCGGGATCGCGCTCGCGTTCATCGAGAGGGAGCGGATGCCGAGGCCGAGCAGCAGCGGGACCAGGCGTGGGTTGCCCGCCATCTCGCCGCAGACCGAGACCGGCATGCGCAGCCGGAGCGCCGCCTCGGTGGCGAATTGCACGAGGCGCAGCACCGCCGGGTGCAGCGGGTCGTAGAGGTGCGCGACCTCCGCCTCCGCGCGGTCCACCGCCAGCGTGTACATCGCGAGGTCGTTGGTGCCGATGGCGAAGAAGTCGGCCTCAAGCGCGATCGCGTCCGCTGCCAGCGCGGCGCCCGGTGTCTCGATCATCACGCCGAGCGGCGGCAGCGGGTCGGGCAGCTTCTCGCCGCGGCGGCGCAGGCGCCGCGCGACGCGCTCGTAGATCTCGCGCGCCTGCTTCACCTCGGCCGGGACGGTCACCATCGGCAGCAGAATGCGCACGCATCCCTTCGCCGCCGCCACGCGCAGGATCGCGGCGAACTGCACCTCGAGCAGCTCCGGCCGCTTTAGCAGCATCCGCACGCCGCGCAGGCCGAGCGCCGGGTTCGGCCCGGTCAGCGCGGGCACGCCCTCGGCCAGCGCCTCGATGTCCTTCTCGCCGCCCCAGTCGAGGACGCGGATGGTGACCGGCTCGCCGTCCATCGCCTCGAGGATCTCGGCGTAGGTCGCGACCTGCGCCTCCTCGTCGGGCAGGTCCTCGCGGTTCATGAAGAGGAACTCGGTGCGCAGCAGGCCGATGCCCTGCGCGCCGGCCTGGGCGATCAGCGGCAGCTCCGCCGGGATCTCCAGGTTGGCCTGGAGCTCCACCTCCTCCCCGTCGGTCGTGACCGCGGGCAGGCGGCGCAGCTTGGCGAGCTTCGCCCGCTCCCGCGCGAAGGCGGCGAGCGCATTGCGCGCCGCGGTGAGCGTCGCGGCCGAGGGGTTCAGCGTCACCGTCCCCGCCGTGCCGTCCAGCACGCAGGGATCGCCGCGCCGCGCCGCCTCGGTCAGCCCGTGGCAGCCGAGCACGGAGGGGATGCCGAGCGCGCGCAGCATGATCGCGGTGTGCCCGTCGGCGCCGCCCTCCTCGGTGGCGACGCCCGCGATGCGCGCGGGATTGAGCAGGGCGGCGTCCGCCGGGGTCAGCTCCTCGGCGACCAGGATCGCGCCCTCCGGGATGTCCTTGAAGGAGCGGAAGGGCGAGGCGGTGAGGTTGCGCGTCAGCCGCCGTGCGATCTCGCGCACTTCCTGCGCGCGGCGCAGCAGACCCGCCTTGTCGTCGTCGCGCGCGGCGAGGATCGCCGCGGCGATCGTCTCCGCCTCGTCCTGCACGGCGGTCTCGGCGGCGACGAGATCGGTCTCGATGCGCTTGCGCGCGCCGCGGATCAGCCGGGAATTGCCCAGCATCATCGCGTAGGCGTCGAGCAGCGGCGCGAGCTCCTCCTGCGCCTCCTCCGGCAGTACGCCGATGCGGGTCTTGAGCTTCGCCACCTGCTTGCGCGAGGCGGCGACGGCGTCGGCCAGGCGCTGGCGTTCGGCCTCGACCTCGGCGGCCGCGATGCCGCGGCGCGGCGCCTCGGCCGGCGGCTCGGTGGTGTCGAAGATCGCGCCGATCGCGACGCCGGGCGAGACCGGGATGCCCTTGAGGCGCGTCTCGCGCGCCGCCGCGCCGCCACGGCGGCCCGAGGCGGCGGCGGTCCGGGCACGGCCATCGGGGCCGCGCAGCACCGGCGGGACGGCGGCGGGGTCAGCGCCGGTGGTGTCCGAATCAGCTTTCATGGAAGCCGGCCTCGACCAGGCCGGTGATCGCCTCGAGCGCTTCCTTGGCGTCCCAACCCTCTGCCTCGATCGTGATCTCGCTGCCCGGACCGGCGCCGAGCATCATCAGCCCCATGATCGAGCAGGCCGGGACGGTCTGTCCACCGCGCGTCACGCGCAGGCAGGCGGAGTAGCGCTCCGCGAGCGTCGCCAGCTTCGCCGCGGCGCGGGCGTGCAGTCCGCGGCTGTTGCGGATGGTCAGGGTGCGGCGCAGCACCAGCGCGTCGGCGGCGCCAGACGGGGTGTCGGCGGCGCAGCCGCAGTCCGCCCGCGGCTCCATGCCGCCGCCGCCCGCCTGCATCCCGGACGCGTCGGGTTCGTGCCGATCGGAGGGGGGCGGGGTCGTCACGGCGCCCGCCGCGCCGAAGCAGGCGCCGCCCCGCCGGGAGCCGCCGCCCCCGGTCGGGCCACCCCGGCCGGCGCTGCGGTGCCGTTCGCCGGGGTCGGCTCCGGCGCCTCGCCCGCCGGTGCCCGGTCGGCGGCGCACCCGCCTCCGGCAGGGGCCGCCGCCGCGGCAGCGGCGTGGCCGTTCAGCATCTCCGAGCCGCAGGCGATGTATTTGCGTCCCGCCGCCTGGGCGTGGTCAACCGCTTCGGCCAGGGGCTCGCTGCCGCGCACCTTGGCCAGCTTGACCAGCAGGGGCAGGTTCACCCCGGCGATCACCTCCACGTCCTTGCGCTGGTCGAGCAGCGACATGGCGAGGTTCGACGGCGTGCCACCCAGGATGTCGGTGAGCACGACGACGCCGTCGCCCTCGTCCACGGAATGGATACTTCTGCAGATGTCGGCGCGTCTGCCCTCGATGTCGTCCTCCGGGCCGATGCACACCGTGGCGACGCCGCGTTGCGGCCCCACCACGTGTTCCATGGCGTGCCGAAGCTCCTCGGCCAGGCGGCCGTGGGTGACCAGTACGAGACCGATCATGGGATGTACGAAAGGGCCTCCCGCCCCGTCATGGGCTGTGCCGCCTCGGAGGGTCCGGCGCCGCTGCGCGCGTCGTCCTTTCCGGGTGCCGTCCCTGCCGCGAGTTCGCGGTGGACGATCTCGGCTTGCCAGCCGTGCCGCAAGAGATGGTTCGCCAGGCGCTCCGCCGCAAGCACCGACCGGTGCCGGCCGCCGGTGCACCCAAGGGCGATGGTCAGGTACTTCTTTCCCTCGGCCACGTAGCGGGGCAACAGCGGATCGAGGAAGGCCGTCATGCGTTGCCAGAATGGGGCGAATTCCGGATCCGCCTCGATATGCGCCGCCACCGCCGGGTCGCGGCCGGTCAGCGGCCGCAGCGCCGGGTCGTAGTGCGGGTTGCGCAGGAACCGCAGGTCGAACACCAGGTCCGCCTCGCGCGGCAGGCCCTTCGAATAGGCGAAGGAGACCACCGTGATCGCCAGCGCGGCCCCCGGCGCCCCCTCCGCGGACCGGAAGCGGCGCGCGATCATCCGCCGCAGCTCGGGCAAGGGCAGTTCGGAGGTATCGATCATCCAGTCCGCCACCTCGCGCAGCGGCCCGAGCAGCGCCGCCTCCCGCGCGATCCCGTCCGTCACCCGGCTGCCGAGCGGTCCGCCCGGGGCGAGCGGGTGGCGCCGGCGGGTCTCGGTGAAGCGGCGCAGCAGCACGGCTTCCTCCGCCGTGACGAAGACCAGGGTCACGGCGATTTCCGGCCGCCGCCGCAGCCGCTCCAGGAGCCGCAGCGCGGTGGCGGGATCGAAGTCGCGCGTCCGGCTGTCTATGCCCGCGGCCAGGGGCAGGTCGCCATCGCCGACCAGCGCCTCCAGCACCCCGAGCGGCGGGTTGTCCACCGTCTCGAAGCCGAGATCCTCCAGCGCGCGGAGGATCGAGGCCTTCCCCGCCCCCGACAGGCC
>JADGHI010000281.1 GCA_019689515.1 Acetobacteraceae bacterium
GCGGAAGGGAGCGACCCGCCGCGCCCCGCTGCCCCCAGGGGACGGGGCGGGCCGGGGCAGGCTAATCCGGTGTCCGGGGAGGGGCACGCCGCCATGTCCGACAGCTTCCAGGGCCTCGATTTCGACCTCGGCGAGACCGTCGAGGCGCTGCGCAGCCAGGTCGCCGCCTTCGCCGCCAGCGAGATCGCGCCGCGCGCCGCGGAGATCGACCGCAGCAACCAGTTCCCCGCGGACCTCTGGCGCAAGTTCGGCGACCTCGGCCTGCTCGGCATCACCGTCGAGGAGGAGCTTGGCGGCGCGGGGATGGGCTATCTCGAGCATGTGGTGGCGATGGAGGAGATCAGCCGCGCCTCGGCCTCGGTGGGCCTGTCCTACGGCGCGCACTCCAACCTCTGCGTCAACCAGATCCGCCGTAATGGCACCGAGGCGCAGAAGCGCCGCTACCTGCCGAAGCTGATCTCCGGCGAGCATGTCGGCGCTCTGGCGATGAGCGAGCCGGGGGCGGGCTCGGACGTGGTGAGCATGCGCACGCGCGCCGAGAAGCGCGGCGACCGCTACGTGCTGAACGGCAGCAAGATGTGGATCACCAACGGGCCGGATGCGGACGTGCTGGTGGTCTATGCCAAGACCGACCCGGCGGCGGGGCCGCGCGGCATCACGGCCTTCCTGATCGAGAAGGGGTTCAGGGGCTTCTCCACCGGGCCGAAGCTCGACAAGCTCGGCATGCGTGGGTCCAATACCTGCGAGCTGATCTTCGAGGACTGCGAGGTGCCGGAGGAGAACGTGCTCGGCGAGGTCGGGCGCGGCGTGAACGTGCTGATGAGCGGGCTCGACTATGAGCGCGTGGTGCTCGCCGGCGGGCCGCTCGGCATCATGCGGGCCTGCATGGACGTGGTGCTGCCCTACGTGCACGACCGCAGGCAGTTTGGGCAGCCGATCGGCGAGTTCCAGCTCATGCAGGGCAAGATCGCCGACATGTACACGACGATGAACGCCTGCCGCGCCTACGTGTACACGGTGGCGAAGGCCTGCGACCGCGGCCAGACGACGCGCAAGGACGCCGCGGGCGCGATCCTCTACGCCGCGGAGAAGGCGACCTGGATGGCGCTGGAGGCGATCCAGGCGCTGGGCGGAAACGGCTATATCAACGACTACCCGACGGGGCGGCTGCTGCGCGACGCCAAGCTCTACGAGATCGGCGCCGGGACGAGCGAGATCCGCCGCATGCTGATCGGGCGTGAATTGTTCAGAGAGACTGCCTGAAGAGAAGGGGGATTCATGCAGGCAAGACATGACGTTCGGGCGCTGCCCGTTTCCGCCATCTGGCCGGAGGGCGGGCTGCTGCGCGACGCGCTGGTCGTGCTGGCCGGTGCCGCGCTGCTCGCGGCCGCCGCTGCGGTGCGGGTGCCGATGTGGCCGGTGCCGATGACGATGCAGACCTTCGCGGTCCTGCTGATCGGCGCGAGCATCGGGCCGCGGCTCGGTGCGGCGTCGGTCGTCACCTATCTCGGCGGGGCGGCGCTCGGCCTGCCCGTGCTCGCCGGCGGGACGGCACTGGTCCTCGGGGGGCCGACCTTCGGCTATCTGGTGGGCTTCCTCCTGGCGGCGGTCGCGATGGGCTGGGCGGCGCAGCGGGGCTGGACGCGCCACTGGCCGACGCTGCTCGGCGCGCTGCTGATCGGCGAGGCCCTGATCTACCTGCCCGGCCTCGCCTGGCTGCACCTCGCCTGGCTACACGACCTCCGCGCAACGCTCGCGGCGGGCTTGGTTCCCTTCCTGCTCGGCGACGGCCTCAAGCTGCTGCTCGCGGCGGCCTCGATCCGGCTGCTGCACCGCGCCGCCCTCGCCGGGCCGCGGCGTTCCGGCGGCTGAGGCCGGGGCCGCCGCCCGCCATGCCGGTGCTCGAATCCACTCTGGACCTTCGCGCGCCGGAAGTCCGGGCAAATGCGGAGGCGATGCGCGCGCTTGTCGCGGACCTGCGCGCGCTCGCCGACCGCGTGCGGCTCGGGGGCGGGGAGGAGGCGCGGCGGCGGCATCTCTCGCGCGGCAAGCTGCTGCCGCGCGACCGCATCCGGGCGCTGATCGATCCCGTCTCGCCCTTCCTCGAGATCGGCCAGCTCGCCGCGCACGGCATGTATGGTGGCGAGGTGCCCTCGGCCGGCATCATCACCGGCATCGGCCGCGTCTCCGGGCGCGAGTGCGTGATCGTCGCCAACGACGCGACGGTGAAGGGCGGCACTTACTTCCCGGTCACGGTGAAGAAGCACCTGCGGGCGCAGGAGATCGCGCTGCAGAACCGCCTGCCCTGCATCTACCTGGTGGACTCGGGCGGCGCGAACCTGCCGAACCAGGACGAGGTCTTTCCGGACCGCGACCACTTCGGTCGCATCTTCTACAACCAAGCGCAGATGTCCGCGCAGGGCATCGCGCAGATCGCCGTGGTGATGGGCTCCTGCACCGCGGGCGGGGCCTATGTGCCGGCGATGTCCGACGAGACGGTGATCGTGCGCAACCAGGGCACGATCTTCCTCGGCGGCCCGCCGCTGGTGAAGGCCGCGACCGGCGAGGTCGTCACCGCCGAGGAGCTGGGCGGCGCCGACCTGCACAGCCGTGTCTCCGGCGTGACGGACCACTACGCGGAGAACGACGCGCACGCCCTCGGCATCGCGCGGCGGATCGTCGCGGGCCTGAACACGGTGAAGCGCCCGCCCCTCGCGCTGCGCGAGCCTCGGCCGCCGCGCTACCCGGCCGAGGAGCTCTACGCCGTGGTGCCGGCGGACCTCCGCACGCCCTACGACGTGCGCGAGGTGATCGCGCGGATCGTGGACGACAGCGAGTTCGACGAGTTCAAGCGGCTCTACGGCCCCACCCTGGTGACCGGCTTCGCGCATATCTGGGGCTATCCGGTCGGCATCCTCGCCAACAACGGCATCCTGTTCTCGGAGAGCGCGCAGAAGGGCGCGCACTTCATCGAGCTCTGCGCGCAGCGCGGCATCCCGCTCGTCTTCCTGCAGAACATCACCGGCTTCATGGTGGGCCGGAAATACGAGGCGGGCGGCATCGCCAAGGACGGGGCGAAGCTGGTGACGGCGGTCGCGACGGCCGCGGTGCCGAAATTCACCGTCATCATCGGCGGCAGCTTCGGCGCGGGGAATTACGGCATGTGCGGCCGCGCCTACGCGCCGCGCTTCCTGTGGATGTGGCCCAATGCGCGGATCAGCGTGATGGGCGGGGAACAGGCGGCCTCGGTGCTCGCCACCATCCGGCGCGACAACATCGAGGCGCGCGGCGGCACATGGTCGGCCGAGGAGGAGGAGGCGTTCAAGGCGCCGATCCGCGCGCAGTACGAGACGCAGGGCCACCCCTACTACTCCACCGCGCGACTCTGGGACGACGGGGTGATCGACCCGGCGGACACGCGCCGCGTCCTGGCGCTCAGCCTCTCGGCGGCGCTCAACGCGCCGATCCCCGAGACGCGCTTCGGCCTGTTCCGGATGTGAGCGGCGCGATGTTCGGCAAGATCCTCATCGCCAACCGCGGCGAGATCGCCTGCCGGGTGATCGCGACGGCGCGCCGGCTCGGCATCGCCACCGTCGCGGTCTATTCGGAGGCGGACGCCGGCGCGCGCCACACCCGGCTCGCCGACGAGGCCTGGCCGATCGGGCCGGCGCAAGCGCGGCAGAGCTATCTCTCGATCGAGACGATCCTCGACGTCGCGCGGCGCTCCGGTGCGGAGGCGATCCATCCGGGCTACGGCTTCCTTGCCGAGAACGCCGAGTTCGCCGCGGCCTGCGCGGCCGCCGGGATCACCTTCATCGGGCCGCCGGCCGAGGCGATCCGCGCCATGGGCTCCAAGGCCGCCGCGAAGGCGCTGATGGAGCGCGCCGGCGTGCCGCTGGTGCCGGGCTATCACGGCGAGGCGCAGGACCTCGCCACGCTGTCCGAGGCCGCGGCGCGCATCGGCTACCCGGTGCTGATCAAGGCGAGCGCCGGCGGCGGCGGCAAGGGCATGCGCGTGGTCGAGCGCGCGGCGGACTTCGCCGAGGCGCTGGAGGGCGCGAAGCGCGAAGCGGCGTCTTCCTTCGGCGACGACCGCGTGCTGATCGAGAAGTATCTCACCCGCCCGCGCCACATCGAGATCCAGGTCTTCGCCGACACCCACGGCAACACCGTCTCGCTGTTCGAGCGCGATTGCTCGATCCAGCGCCGCCACCAGAAGATCATCGAGGAGGCCCCGGCGCCGGGGATGGACCCCGCGCGGCGCCAGGCGATGGGCGAGGCCGCGGTCGCGGCGGCCCGCGCCGTCGGCTATGTCGGCGCCGGCACGGTCGAGTTCATCGCCGAGGGCGACGCCTTCTTCTTCATGGAGATGAACACTCGCCTCCAGGTTGAGCATCCGGTGACGGAGATGGTCACCGGCCTCGACCTCGTGGAGTGGCAGATCCGCGTCGCCGCCGGGGAGCCCCTGCCGCTGCCTGCCGAGCGCCTCGCGATCCGCGGCCACGCCATCGAGGCGCGGGTCTATGCGGAGGACCCGGAGCGCGACTTCCTGCCCTCGACGGGCACGCTCTCGCATCTCCGCCAGCCGCGCGAGATCCCCGGCCAGGTGCGCGTGGACACCGGCGTGCGCGCGGGCGATGCGATCACCCCGCACTACGACCCGATGATCGCGAAGCTGATCGTCTGGGGCGAGGACCGGCCCGCCGCGCTGCGCCGCCTCCTCGCCGCGCTCGGCGAGTATGAGGTGGTGGGCGTGCGGACCAATCTCGGCCTGCTGCGCGCCATCGCCGGCCATCCGGCCTTCGCGGCGGGAGAGCTCGACACCGGCTTCATCGCCCGCCACGCCGCCGCGCTCCTCCCGGCGGCGGTGGCGGCGGACGCCGGGCCGGCGCCGGAGCCCGCGGTCTGGGCTGCTGCAGCGCTTGCGGTGCTGCGCGACCAGCGCGCGGCGATCACGGCGGCGGCGCGCGCGAGCGGCGATCCCTTCTCGCCCTGGGCGGAGACGGACGCCTGGCGGCTGAACGGCGACGGCTATCAGGACCTGCACCTGCGCCACGGCTCGACCGCGCTGACCCTGCGCTGCCACCCGCAGCCGGACGGCAGTTTCCGCCTCGACCTGCCAGGCGGCCCGGTGCGGGCGGCGCTGGAGGAGGACGCGGAGGGCGGCCTGCGCCTCGTCCTCGACGGCGTCGCGCGCCGGCTGAGCGTGGCGCGGCGCGATGCGGCGCTGACGGTGTTCCTCGCCGGGCAGGGCGCGCAGACGGTGCTGGTCGAGGACCCGCTCGCCCCGCCGCGCAGCGACACCGCCGGCAGCGAGCGCGTCACTGCGCCGATCCCGGGCCGGATCACGCGCGTGCTCGTCCGGCCGGGCGATAGGGTGCAGAAGAACGCCCCGCTGGTGGTGATCGAGGCGATGAAGATGGAGCTGACGCTTCGCGCTCCGGCGGCAGGCGTCGTCGCGACAATCGCGCACGGGGTGGACGAGATGGTGGAGGAGGGCACGGAACTGGTCACCTTCGCCGACCCGCCCCCGTCCGCCGCGGCGTGACGCGGCCGCCGCGATGCCTGTTCCCCGCCTCCGGCG
>JADGHI010000282.1 GCA_019689515.1 Acetobacteraceae bacterium
GTCGGCAGCGTCAGATGTGTATAAGCGACTGGGCTCGGGTGGCGGCGGCGGGGTGGGGCGGCAGGCGACGGGCGCCGCGGCGGTCAGTACCACCGCCTCCCCGGCATGGAATACGGTCAGCGCGTCGCCCGATTCCAGGCTGTAGGTGGTGGTGTCGTGGCGCACCTCCACGCGCAGCCGGCGCCCGCGGATGGTCAGCGGGAAGCGCAGCATGCGCCATTCGGCCGGCAGGCGCGGACGGAACGCGATCCGCCCGTCGTGGTCGCGCATCCCGGCGAAGCCGTAGGTCAGCGCCATCCAGGTGCCGCCGATCGAGGCGACGTGCGCACCGTGCCGCATGTTGCCCCCGACGTCGGAAAGGTCCATCTCGGCCGCGAAGCGGAAATACTCCGTCGCCTTGGTCATGTAGCCGATCTCCGCCGCGACGATCGCCTGGATGCAGACCGAGAGCGAGCTGTCATGCGTGGTGATCGGGTCGTAGTAGTCGAAGTTCCGCTTCTTCTCCTCCGGCGTGAACTGCCCGTTGAGCAGGAACATCGCCAGCACCGTATCGGCCTGCTTGATCACCTGCGAGCGGTAGAGGTTGAGCGGGTGGTAGTGCAGCAGCAGCGGGTAGTGGTCCGCCGGCGTGTTCGCGAAGTCCCAGACCTCCTTGTCGAGGAACTCGTCGTCCTGCGGGTGGATGCGCAGCCTCTCGTCCCAGGGCAGGTACATCCGCTCCGCCGCGGCGCGCCAATCCGCTGGCTCCGCGTCCGCGAGGCCGGTGCGGCGCACCAGTTCGGCGAAGGCGTCGGGGTGGTCTTGGCGCATCGCCACCACCGTGTCCGCGGCGTAGCGCAGGTTCTCGCGCGCCATCAGGTTGGTGAAGAGGTTGTTGTTCACCACCGTGGTGTACTCGTCCGGCCCGGTGACGCCATTGATGCAGAAGCGCCCTTCGCGCCTCGGCGAGAAGAAGCCGAGGTCGTGCCAGAAGCGCGCGGTCTCGACCAGGATCTCGGCGCCGTAGCGGAGCAGGAACTCCTCGTCGCCGGTCACCTCGACGTATTTGCGCAGCGCGTAGGCGATGTCGGCGTTGATGTGGTACTGCGCCGTGCCGGCGGCGTAGTAGGCTGAGGCCTCGTGGCCGTTGATCGTGCGCCAGGGGAAGGTGGCCCCGCGGTGGCTGAGCTCGCGCGCGCGCGCGCGCGCCTTGTCGAGCATGCGGTAGCGGAACATCAGCAGGCTGCGCGCCATCGCAGGATTGGTGTAGATCAGGAAGGGCAGGATGTAGATCTCCATGTCCCAGAAGTAGTGCCCTTCATAGGTGCGGCCCGTCAGGCCGCGCGCGCCGATGCCGTGGCCCTCCGCGCGCTCCGAGGCCTGCAGGAGCTGGAACAGGTTCCAGCGGATCACCTGCTGGCGGTGCGGATCGGCGTCCTCGATCTCGACATCGGCCCGCTCCCAGAAGCGGGCGACATGCATGCGCTGCCGCTCCACCAGGTCGTCGAGGCCGCGCTCCATCGCGCGGTCGAGGGTACGGGCGGCACGCGCGCGCACCTCCTCCGGAGCGACGCCGCCGCCGTCGTAGTGGTAGGCGAGCGCCTTCCAGAGCCGGATCGGCCGGCCGGGCGCGACCTCGCCGCGGAACTGCGCGCAGGCGAAGTCCTCCCGGCATTCGAGCCGGGCGGAGAGGCGTTCCGGGTCCTCGACGGCGTGATCCATCGCGCAGGCGAGCACCAGGCCGGATCCCTCCGTGCCGAAGCCCAGCACCGCCCGCAGGCCGGCCGCCTCATGGCCGGTCGGGTTCAGCACCCGCCGCCCGCCAACGGGCTCGGCGAGGCGCGGATCGTCCGGGTCTTTGGGGAGGGGCGGGCGGAGCACCAGCTCGGAACACAGGGTGATCTCCGTGGCCCCACCGTCCTCGGCCGACAGTTCCCAGCCGATGGCGGCGAGGTGGCGGTCGTCGAAGGAGACCAGCCGCAGCGTGCGCAGCGCCAAGCGCTGCCCCGCCTGTGTGCGCCAGACGATGTGCCGCTCCAGCACGCCCGCGCGCATGTCCAACCGGCGCCGGAAGGAGAGCAACTCGGCGTGGTCAAGCCGGAAGGGCTCGCCCCCCACATAGAGCCGCATGAGCGTGCCGTCGGGCAGGCTCAGCATGCTCTGCCCGAAGCGCGGGAAGCCGTAGGCGCGCTCGCCATAGGTAAGGGGGCGCAGCTCGTAGAAGCCGTTCAGATAGACGCCCGGCTCCCCCACCGGCGCGCCCTCGTCGTGCACGCCGCGGATGCCGAGATAGCCGTTGGACAGCGCGAACATCGTCTCCGCCTGGCCGACGAACTCCGCCGCGAGCTTCGCGCTGAACCGCGTGGCCTCGAGCGCCCAGGGATCGGTCACGAAGACGTCGGGCGGCGGAACGAGGCGTGCGCGCAGCATGAATCATCTCCCTATCTCACCGGCATCCGATTCCGGCGCTTACCTTTGAGGGGCGGCTCCCGCGATGGCGCGAGCTTCGACGGCCGCCCGTGCCCATACCTAGAAGGGGGGCTCCTTGCGCGCACTGGTCCGCGCTGCCTCGGAAAGGGGCTGTCGCGTCGTGTTCCGCCGGCGCGGGCACAGCGGACCAATGCAATGCGCCGGGGCTTCCGGCGGGCTTCGACCGCGGATGTCGTTCGGCGGCTTCACCTCGGGAGCGGGCGCGCCCGCCGCCGTGTTTGCAGGCAGGAGGGCCATCCTCCCCCAAGGAGGCGCACGGCGTCCCACTCATGGAACCGTCGCCGACATGGATGGTGGGCGGCGCAGGGGCTCCGTCCCCACCCGCGTCACCTCTCCGCCGGCACCGCCTCCAGCGCCGCGATGTAGCGCGCGACCGAGCGCGCCACCGCCGCCTTCCCGCCGGAAGGGATGTCGCGCCCCGGGAAGGCGCCGTGCACGGTCTCGAATTCCAGCCCCGCGAGCACCGCGCCCATGCGCGCCACCTCGGCCGCCGGCAGCGGGATCATGTTCGGGTAGCTCCAGAGGAAGCTCACATACCGGTCCGGCGCGACCTGCGCGATGTCGCCGGAGAGCAACGCGCCGCCGCGCCCGTTCTCCCAGTGCAGCACCGTCCCGCCGGCGAAATGCCCGCCCAGCCGGTGCAGCGTCACGCCGGGCAGGAGGGCATGGGTCTCGCCCTCCCAGAAGCGCAGCGCCGCGGCGTCGGGCCGCATCACGTGCCGGCGGTCGGCCGCGTGCAGCCACACCGGGCAGCCGAAGGCGCGCGACCACTCGACCATCGCGGAGTAGTAGTGCGGGTGGGAGATGGCGATGGCCGCGAGCCCGCCCAGGCCGCGCACCAGCGTCACCGTCGCCTCGTCCAGCAGCGTGATGCAATCCCAGAGCACGTTGCCCTGCGGCGTGCGGAGCAGCAGCGCGCGCTGCCCGATGCCGACCTGCGGCACCGAGTGGATCGCGAGCAGATCGGGCGCGACCTGGCGCCAGGTATTGGCGTGCCCGCGCGCCCGCAGCGCCTCCAGCGTGGTCCAGGCCTGCCCGCCGGGCGGCACGTACTGCCGCGGGTCCTCGCAGATCGGGCAGGAGGCGGGCGGCGCCTCGCCGCTGTCGGCGAATTGGGTGCCGCAGGTCACGCAGACGAAATGCGTCATCGCACGCGCCCTCCTTTCCCCATCATGGGCTTGGCCGCCGCGCCGCGCATCCGGGCATGCCCCGGTGCACTCGGCCGCCGGCTGCACCCCCTACCGCGGCTGGGGCGCCCTGGCCGCGGCCGCCGCGCGCGCCTCCGCCACCACCCGTTCGAGCGAAGGCAGGTCGAGCGCACCCGGGATCAGCTGATCACCGATCACCAGCGCCGGCGTACCCTCGACGCCGAGCGCGCGGGCGAGGCGCAGATTGGCCTCGATGCGCCGCTGGATCGCCGGGTCGTCCATCTCGCGCCGCAGCCGCGCCCAGTCGAGGCCAAGCCGCTCCGCCTGTGTCCGCAGCACGCTCTCCGTCGTGTCGCCACGCAGCCGCAGCAGCGCGTCCTGGAATTCGAGGTACTTCCCCTGCCGCTGCGCCGCCAGCAGCGCCCGCGCCGCGAGCACGCTGTTCGGGCCCAGGATCGGCAGGTCCTTGAGCACCAGCCGCACCCGGCCGTCGCGCCGGAGCAGCTCCTCCATCGTCGGGTGGAGCTGGCGGCAGTAGCCGCAGCGCGCGTCGAAGAACTCGACGATCGTGACGTCGCCGCGCGGATTGCCCTTCACCGGGTCGGCGGCGTCGCGGAACAGTGCCTCCGCGTTCTGCGCGATGGCGTCGCGCGTGCGGTCGCCGCGCGCGCGCGTCTCGGCCTCCTCCAGCGCGATCAGCGCGTCGCGCAGGATGGAAGGATCCTGGCGCAGCGCCTCGCGCAGGATGCCGACGATCTCCTCGCGCTGTTCCGGCGTGAAGGCGCTCCTGCCGGCCTCGCCACCGCCGCCCCGGGCGAGCGCCGGCCCGCCGCAGGCCAGGAGCAGCGCCCCACCGCAGGCGCCCAACAGAAGCCGCCTCACCGTCGGCCTTCCCGCCGCATCCGGTCCTCCAGTTCGCGCTCCTCGCGCGTCATGTTGTCGCGCCGCGCCGCGTTGCGCAGGTCGGTCGCGCGCAGCCGCGCCGGACCGGGCGGCAGCGCCTGCTCCGCCCGGCGTGCCAGCCGCCGCGCCGTCGGGTAGTCGCCATCCAGGAGCGCCTCCTCGGCGAGCGCGAGATCGGCCAGCGCCGGCTGCCCGGCCCTCCCCCGGGCTATGCCCAATTGGCGCCAGGTGAAGGCCGAGTCGCGCTCCAGCCGCAGGCTCGCCTCCAGCTCCTCGATCGCCTGACGGAGCATCGCCGGGTCTCCGGTCTCCATCAGGGCCCGCCCGTAGGAGGTGCGGATCAGCGGCTGCGCCGGGGCGAGCCGCACTGCCTCGCGGTAGGCAGCGACCGCCTCGCGCGGCCGGCCACCCTCGAACAGCACCTGTCCCTTCATTTCGTGCAGCCAGGGGCTCGAGGGCTGCTCGCGGATCAGCTCGTCGAGCATCCGCGCCGCCTCGTCGATCCGGCCGGAGCGGAAGTACTGGATCGCCCGCGCATAGCGTGCCGGGGCGGAGCGGTCGCGCTCCGGATAGCGCCGCCAGACGACGCTGCCGCTTTCCAGGAAGCCGTCCAGCTTCGCTCGCACCATCGCGAAGCCGGCTTCGATCGAGGCCGGCAACGGCGCGTCGGCGTAGCGGCTGCGGCCGAGCTGCTCGCGCACGAATTCCAGCCGGTCGCGCGAGAGCGGATGGGTGCGCAGATAGGGGTCCTGGCGGGAGACCGAGAGCAGCTCCTGGTCCTGCAGCCGTTGCAGCAGGCGTTCCAGCCCGCGCGGCGACCAGCCGTTGCGCTCGAGCAGGGTGACGGCTGCCTGGTCCGCCGCCTGCTCCTGCTGGCGGCTGAAAGCGTAGAGCTCGTTCATCGCGACGGCCTGGCCGCCGAGCGCGATCGCCGCCGCCGCGTCGCCGCGCCCGCTCGCCGCCGCCGCGGCGCCGCCGAGCAGCATCGCCACGATCGAGCGGATCATCGCCGCCCGCATCTGTTCCGGCACGGTGTCGTATACACA
>JADGHI010000283.1 GCA_019689515.1 Acetobacteraceae bacterium
ACATCCTGCTGGCGACCGAGGCCGAGGCGCGCGCCGCGCTGGCCGAGGCGCGCCGCCCGGGCGCCGACTTCGCCGAAGTCGCGCGCCGCCGCTCGACCGGCCCCGGCGCGCGGGAGGGCGGCGACCTCGGCTTCTTCAAGCGCGGCGACATGGTGCCGGAATTCGCCGAGGCCGCCTTCGCCCTCCAGGCCGGGCAGATCAGCGAGGCCCCGGTGCGCACCGCCTTCGGCTGGCACGTCATCAAGGTCGAGGAGCGCCGCGCCGCCCCGCCGCCCCCCTTCGAGGAGGTGCGCGACGCGCTGCGCCAGCAGATCCTCGAGGAGCAGATCGGCGCGATCGTGGAGCGCGTCCGCGCCGCGGCACGGATCGAGCGACTCAACCCCGACGGCACGCTGCAGCAGCGCCCTGCGGCGTCGCCCGCGACGGGCGGTGGGGGCGGCAGCCTGCTCGACAGCGCGACACCTCCGCCTCCGCCTGCCGCCCCGCAGCGGCGCTGACACGGCAGGCACGTCGGAGAGCGCGCAAGAAAGGGGTACACACCAGCATCAGCGCCGCGCCGACCGTCGGGGGGCGGCCCAGGCGCAATCAATCAGCACAGCAGCGACCAGGAACGAGGACCGCCATGGCCGCAGGCAACCTGCCCGTCTCTCCGCTCGCCGTCCCAATGCCGGACTTGCCGCCCGTGCCCGGCGCGCAGCTCGCCACCGGCATGGCGGAGCTCCGCTACCGCGCGCGGGAGGACGTGATGATCATGACCTTCCCGCAGGGCACGACCGTCGCCGGCGTGTTCACGCGGAACCGTTGCCCCGGCGCGCCGGTGGACTGGTGCCGTACCGCGCTCGCGCGGGCGCGGGGCAAGGCGCGCGGGCTCGTCGTCACGGCGGGCAACGCCAACGTCTTCACCGGCCGTGCCGGGCGCGAGACCTGCGAGGCCACCGCGGCCGTCATGGCGGAGCTGCTCGGCTGCAAGCCGCGCGAGATCTTCCTCGCCTCCACCGGCGTGATCGGCGAGCGCGTGCCGACCGAGAAGCTGACCGGGGCGCTGCCCGGCCTGCTGCCCTCCCTGTCCGAGGGCAACTGGCACGCCGCGGCGCGCGCGATCATGACCACCGACACCTTCCCCAAGGCCGCCACGCGCACCGCGCGCATCGGCGACACGACGGTGACGATCAACGGCATCGCCAAGGGCAGCGGCATGATCGCGCCCGACATGGCGACCATGCTCTGCTTCGTCGCCACCGACGCGAAGCTGCCGGTCGCCGTTCAGCAGCGGCTCCTGAAGCGGGCCGTGGATCGCTCCTTCAACTGCATCACCGTGGACTCCGACACCTCGACCAGTGACACGGTGCTGTTCTTCGCCACCGGCGCGGCACGTCATGCGCGCGTGCCGGCGGCGGGCGGCCCGGTGCTGCGCGACTTCGCCCGCGCGCTGGAGGAGCTGCTGCTCGACCTGGCGCTGCAGGTGGTGCGGGACGGCGAGGGGGCGCAGAAGCTGATCCGCATCGACGTGACTGGCGCCGTCAACGCGCGGTCCGCCCACCGCATCGCCATGGCGATCGCCAATTCGCCGCTGGTGAAGACCGCGATCGCGGGGGGTGACGCGAACTGGGGCCGCATCGTCATGGCCGTCGGCAAGGCAGGCGAGCCCGCGGACCGCGACCGCCTCTCGGTCGCCGTCGGCGGCGTGTGGATGGCGCGCGAGGGCGGCGTGATCCCGGACTACGACGAGGCGCCGGTCGTGGAGCACATGCGCGGGCGCGAGGTGGAGATCACGGTGGACATCGGCCTCGGCCGCGGCAGCGCCACCGTGTGGACCTGCGACCTCACGCACGGCTACATCGACATCAACGGGTCGTACCGGTCCTAGACGCGGCAGGCTTCCCGGCCGACAGGGGCGTTCCCCGGGCGGGCAGTGCAGGCGTTCACGCGCCTACGAGGTGAACGCATTGCGCGCCACGCCCAGCCGCCCGGTGTCCCCCCCCTTCCTCCCGGCTTGGTCAGCCTCGAGATGCCGCGGACGGTTCTGCCTCCGCGGCTACCGCTCACATCCGTCCGCTCCGGTCGTGCCGACGGTATTCCCGCCGGCGCGTCCACACACCCTAATCGGCGGCGCCGACCGGGATGTCCGCCACGGACCGGCCGCGCGTCTCCGGCAGCGCGAGCAGCGCCGCGACCTGCAGCCCGTAGGCAATGATCGCGAAGACGACGATGGCGGAGCCCAGGGCCATCCGCTCGCTCAGGAAGCCCACCAGGAAGGGGAACAGAGCGCCCATGGCCCGGCCCACATTGTAGCAGAAGCCCTGACCGGCGCCGCGCACCGCGGTCGGGTACAGCTCGGTCATGAACGTGCCCATCGGCGAGAACATCATGTAGATGATGAAGCCGAGCGGCGCGGCCACCAGGAGCTGGGTCTCGTTGGAGATCGGCAGCATGATGAAGGCCACCACCGCCAGCGCGGACCCCACGGCGGAGAGCAGGAAGGTGGCCTTCCGCCCGATCGCGTCCGCCAGGATGGCGCCGACGATGAAGCCGACCCAAGCGCCGCAGATGTGCACGAACAGGTAGCTGCCGGTGCCCAGCGTGGAGAGGCCCCGTTCGGTCCGCAGATAGGTCGGCAGCCACACCGAAAGCGCGTAGCTGCCGCCCTGCGCGCCGGTGACCATAAGTGACACCTTCACGGTGGTGGCGAGATAGGGCGCGCGCAGCACGCTGAAGAGCTGCCCGAAGGTGCCGCCGGGGCTCGGCGCACGGCTGGCGCTCTGTTTGAAGACCTCCGGCTCGTCCACATGCTTGCGGACCCAGAACACCAGCAGCGCCGGCGCCAGGCCGATCCAGAACAGAGTGCGCCAAGCCATCTCCTCCGGCAGCCAGGCGAAGATCGCGGTGTAGAGGAGGGCCGCGGCGCCCCAGCCGATCGCCCAGCCGCTCTGCACCAGGCCGACGGCGCGGCCACGGTAGCGGTCCCGGATCACCTCGCCCATCAGCACCGCGCCCGCCGACCACTCGGCGCCGAAGCCCAGCCCCTGGAGAGCACGGAAGACAAAGAGCTGATTGAAATCCTGCGCCCAGCCGCAGAGGAAGGTGAAGATGGCGTACCAGAGGATGGTGACCTGCAGCACCAGCACCCGGCCGTAGCGGTCCGAGAGGGCGCCGGCGGCCCAGCCACCGAAGGCCGAGATCAGCAGCGTGACGGTGCCGAGCATCCCGGCTTCCGCGCGGGAGATGCCCCACAGCGCCAGCAGCGTCGGGATGACGAAGCTGAAGAGCTGCACGTCGAGCGCATCCAGGGACCAGCCGCCGAGGCAGCCGATCATGGTCTTGCGCTCCTTTTCGGTCAGGTCCCGTAGCCAGCCGAACATCTTGGTTCGTTCCCCCCCAGGCGGCAGGCTGCGCGCGCCCGCCTCGCATCAGCGGTCCTGTGCCCTTTCCCGGCTTGGCCGGACGACATCCATCCGACTCTGGCATTTGGGCGCCCGCCGAGGGTGGCTGTCAACGCGACGCTACGGACGCCGCGAGCCAGGCCGGTCCTCCAAAGAGCGTCGGGCAGGGGCGACCGCCCCGCGCTGGGGGGATGTCTCAGGCGCCCGATCGCCCGACCAGGGAACCGCGAGCGGCACCGCCAATCGCGCGGCCGGCCGGTGCCTGGCACCTGACGGTGCAGGGGCGATGCGCCACGGTCAGCACATCGCCGCGCGCAGCACCGTTCCCACTTCGTCCAGGATCGCCGGGTCGTCGATCGTCGGCGGCACGGTGTAGCTCTCGCCGTCCGCGATCCGGCGCAGGGTCGCGCGCAGGATCTTGCCGCTGCGGGTCTTCGGCAGGCGCTGCACCACCCGCGCCTCCTTGAAGGCCGCCACGGGCCCGATCCGCTCGCGGACCATCGCCGCGAGCTCGGCGGCGATCTCCGCCTCGCCCTTCGACGCGCCCGCCTTCAGCACCACCAGGCCGAGCGGCACCTGGCCCTTCAGGCTGTCCTTCACGCCCACCACCGCGCATTCGGCGACATCCGGGTGCGAGGCCAGCACCTCCTCCATCGCCCCTGTGCTCAGCCGGTGGCCGGCGACGTTGATGATGTCGTCGGTGCGGCTCATCACCCAGACATAGCCGTCCTCGTCCACCATCCCCGCATCCGCGGTGCTGTAGTGGCCGGGGAAAGCGGAGAGGTAGGCCTCGCGGAAGCGCTCATCCGCGTTCCACAGCGTCGGCAGGCAGGAGGGCGGCAGTGGCAGCTTCACCGCCAGCGAGCCGATCTGCCCGCGCGGCACCTCGCACCCGGCCTCGTCGAGCGCCACCACCTCGTAGCCCGGCGAGGGCTTGCCGCCTGAGCCTGGTTTCACGGGAAACAGTCCGAGCCCCCGGAAATCGCCGGTGATCGCCCACCCCGTCTCGGTCTGCCACCAGTGGTCCACCACCGGCTTCCGCAGCAGCTCCTGCGCCCAGACCACCGTGTCCGGGTCGCAGCGCTCCCCGGCGACGTACAGCGCCTCCATCTTCGAGAGGTCGTACTGCGCCATCAGCGCGCCGCGCGGGTCCTCCTTCTTGATCGCGCGGATCGCGGTCGGCGCGGTGAACAGCACCTTCACCCCGTGCTGCGCGCAGACGCGCCAGAAGGCGCCGGCATCCGGCGTGCCGACCGGCTTGCCCTCGTAGAGGACCGTCGTGCAGCCCGCGAGCAGCGGCCCATAGACGATGTAGGAATGCCCCACCACCCAGCCGACGTCGCTCGCCGCCCAATAGACGTCGCCCGCGCCGACGCCGTAGACGAGCCCCATCGAATGGTACAGCGCCACCGCGTGCCCGCCGTTGTCGCGCACGATCCCCTTCGGCGCGCCGGTCGTGCCGGAGGTGTAGAGGATGTAGAGCGGATCGGTGCTCTCCACCGGCACGCAGGGGTGCGGCGCCGCGGCCGCCTCGGCCGCGAGCAGGTCCTCGTCGCGCCCGGCCCGCAGCTCGCAGGGCGCCTGCTCGCGCTGCAGGACCAGCACCGTGTCGGGCTTGTGCGGCGAGAGGTCGATCGCCGCATCCAGCAGCGGCTTGTACTTCACCACCCGCCCGGGCTCGAGCCCGCAGCTCGCCGAGACGATCGCCTTCGGCTTCGCATCCGCGATCCGCGCGGCGAGCTCCGCCGCCGCGAAGCCGCCGAACACCACCGAATGGACCGCGCCCAGCCGCGCGCAGGCGAGCATGGCGATCGGCGCCTCCGGCACCATCGGCATGTAGATCACCACGCGGTCGCCCTTGCCCACGCCGCGCGCCGCCAGCGCGCCGGCGAGCTTCGCCACGCGGGATTGCAGCGCGGCATAGGTCAGGGTCTCGCAGCGGCCCGTCATCGGGCTGTCCCAGATGATCGCCGCCTGCTGCCCACGACCGGCGGCGACATGGCGGTCCACGGCGTTGTGGCAGGTGTTCAGCCGCCCGCCGGGGAACCAGCGGCCATAGACGCCGAGCGTGGGGTCGAAGATCCGCTCGGGCGGGCTGTCCCAGTCGATGCCGCGCGCCGCCTCGGCCCAGTAGCCCTCCGGATCGCGCCGCCAGGCGTCATAGACCTCGTCGT
>JADGHI010000284.1 GCA_019689515.1 Acetobacteraceae bacterium
GATCCTGGAGCGTTTCTTGGAGGCGGAGCGGGCCCGCCACGGCCTGCCCCCCACCGCCCCGCTGGTCCTGATGGGCTTCAGCCAGGGGGCGATGACGGCGCTGTTCGCCGGACTTCGCCGGCGCCCCGCCCCGGCGGCGATCCTCGCCTATTCCGGGGCGCTGCTCGCGCCGGATTCGCTCGCCGCCGA
This sequence comes from Acetobacteraceae bacterium, assembly GCA_019689515.1. GTDB lineage: Bacteria > Pseudomonadota > Alphaproteobacteria > Acetobacterales > Acetobacteraceae > Caldovatus. The sequence continues at coordinate 190 of JADGHI010000284.1, forward strand.
GCTGGCGGGGCGGCCGCCGGTCCTCCTCGTGCATGGCGAGGCGGATGAAATCGTTCCGGTTTCCGCCAGCCGCGTGGCCGAGCAGGCGCTGCGCGCCGCCGGGGTGCCGGTGGAGGCGCACTACGCGCCCCGCCTCGGCCACGGCATTGACGACGCCGGGCTTTCCCTGGGCGCCCTGTTCCTCCAGCGCGCCCTCGCGATGCCCCCGCCGTGACGGCGCGATGAAACGACGGGCCGTCCCTGTTGCGGCGCGGCACCCTCGATGGCATGAATACCTTGAGACGCGGCGGCGCCACAGCATCTGGGGCCTGCGCGCCGTGCGGGAGCCCCAGGGCTGGTTGGCTCGTCGCTGAGAGGAGCGACGTTTGCCGGACGGCAGTATTCCCGCCGGAGAGAAGCACTTCCCCGCGCTCGTGCTGAACGCGGATTTCCGGCCACTCTCCTATTTCCCGCTGTCGGTCTGGTGCTGGCAGGACGCGGTGAAGGCGGTCTTCCTCGACCGCGTCGCGGTGCTCAGCGAATACGACTACGAAGTCCACTCCCCCAGCCAGACGATTCGCCTGCCCAGCGTGATCGCGCTGAAGGAATACATCCCGGCGGCGCGGCGCCCGGCCTTCACGCGATTCAACGTGTTCCTGCGCGACCGCTTCGAGTGCCAGTACTGCGCCGAGCCGCACGCCACGCAGGACCTGACCTTCGACCACCTGATCCCGCGCAGCCGCGGCGGGCGGACGACCTGGGACAACGTCGTCACCGCCTGCGGGCCGTGCAACCTGCGCAAAGGCAACCGCCTGCCGCAGGAGTGCAAGATGTTCCCGCGCCGCCCGCCGCGCCAGCCCACCACCTGGGAGCTGCAGGAGAACGGCCGCAGCTTCCCGCCGAACTACCTGCACGAGAGCTGGCGCGACTACCTGTACTGGGACACCGAGCTGGAGAGCTGACAGGGGCCGGCCTCGTCCGCCTTCAGTACCTCGCCGGCGAGATACAGGCTGCCGCAGATCAGCACCCGCGCCGGCGGCCCATCCTTCGGCAGCGCCGCGAGCGCTTCAGCCACCGTCGGCCCCGGCCGCGCGACTCCGTCGCTCGCCGCGATGATCGCCTCGACTGGCATTGCCTGATGCTGGCCCGGCTCTGCCACCGCCCAGAGCGTGTCGGCGAAAGGCAGCAGCGGGCGCAGGAACTCCGCCGCCTGTTTCGAGCCCTTCATGCCCACGATCAGGTGCAGCGGCCGGTCACGCCAGCCGCGCAAATGCTCGGCGAGGGCGCGGCCCGCCCCGGCGTTGTGCCCGCCGTCGAGCCACAGCTCCCACCCGGCGGGCAGGCGCGCCGCCAGTGCGCCGCGCAGCCGCTGCATCCGCGCCGGCCATTCGGCGCGCGCGACGCCCGCCACAATCGCCGCATCGGTCAGCCAGCCGGGATTCCAGGCCCGCAGCGCGGCGATGGCGATGCCGGCGTTGTCGGCCTGGTGCGGACCGGGCAGCGAGAGCGGCGGCAGGTCGAGGGCGCCGCGCGCATCCGCGTAGCGCAGCCCCGCCCCGGCCGGCTCGATCGTCCAGTCCCGCCCGCGCGCGAGCAGCGGCGCGCCGAGCTCCGCCGCGCGCGCCTCCAGCACGCGCAGCGCCGCCGGGTCCTGCGTGCCGGTCGCGCAGGGCACGCCGGGCTTGAGGATGCCGGCCTTCTCGAAGGCGATCTTCTCGAGCGTGTCGCCGAGGAACTCCATGTGGTCCACGGAGATGCTGGTGATCGCCGTCGCCGCCGGCCGGTCCACCACATTGGTCGCGTCGAACCGTCCGCCGAGCCCGACCTCCAGCACCAGCAGGTCCGCCGGCACGCGCGCGAAGAGCAGCAGCGCGGCGGCGGTGATCACCTCGAACACCGTGATCGGCGCGCCGGAATTCACGCGCTCCACCTCCTCGAGCGTCGCGGCCAGCGCCTCCTCCTCCACCAGCGCGCCGGCGAGGCGGATGCGCTCATGGAACCGGACGAGATGCGGCGAGGTGTAGACATGCACGCGCCGCCCCGCCGCTTCCGCGATCGCGCGCAGGAAGGCGCAGGTCGAGCCCTTGCCGTTGGTCCCCGCGACATGCACCACCGGCGGCAGGTGACGCTCCGGATGGCCGAGCGCGGCGAGGGCGCGGTGCAGGCGGTCCAGGCTGAGGTCGATCAGCACGGGGTGCAGGCCGTGCAGCCGCGCGACGATCGCGTCGCTGCTACGCCCTGCCGCCGCCGCTGCGTGCAGCGTACCCTCGGCGTTTTCCTTGCTCACTCGGCGGGCTGCGCCGGCCTGGCGGCGTCCCCGCCCGCCTCGGGCGCGGGCAGGGCGACGAGCGGCGCGGCCGCCGCCTCCTCACCCGCCGGGGCGCGCTCCGGCTCGCGCAGCAGGCCGATCAGCCGCGCCAGCGTGGCGCGCATCTCGGACCGCTTCACCACCATGTCGAGGATGCCGTGCTGAAGCAGGTACTCGGCGCGCTGGAAGCCTTCCGGCAGCTTCTCGCGCACGGTCTGCTCGATGACCCGCGCACCAGCGAAGCCGATCAGCGCGCCGGGCTCGGCGATGTGGATGTCGCCCAGCATCGCGAAGCTCGCGGTGACGCCGCCCGTGGTGGGGTCGCACAACACCACGATGTAGGGCAGCCCCGCCTCCTTCACCATGCGCGTCGCGATCACGGTGCGCGGCATCTGCATCAGCGAGATCGCGCCCTCCTGCATCCGCGCCCCGCCGGAGGCGGTGAAGACGATCAGGGGCGCGTCCTGCAGCACGGCGAGCTTCGCAGCGGTGACCATCGCCTCGCCCACGCCGGCGCCCATCGAGCCGCCCATGAAGGCGAATTCGAAGGCGGCGACGACGGCGCGCCGGCCCTCGATGGTGCCGTGCGCCACCAGCACGGCGTCGTCCATCTGCAGACGGGACTGCGACTCCTTCAGCCGGTCGATGTAGCGGCGCTGGTCGCGGAAGCGCAGCGGGTCCTGCGGCATCCTGGGCAGCTCGATGCGCTGGAAGCCCTCATCGAGCGTGTACTTCAGCCGCTGCATCGCGCCGATGCGCATGTGGTGGCCGCAATGCGGGCACACGTGCAATGCGCGCTCCAGGTCGCGGTGGAAGATCATCTGCTCGCAGGCCGGGCACTTGTGCCAGAGGTTGTCCGGCACCTCCTTCTTGGCGCCGAACAGCGTCTGGATGCGGGGCAGCGCCCAGTCGCTGATCCAGTTCATCCCGCCACGGGTCCCTTCCGCACGGCGCGGATCGCCTCCGCCAGCCCGCGCACCTGGTCGAGCACCCGGCGCACCGTGTCCGGCCGCGCGCGCCCCGCCTCGTCCAGGCTCGCCGCGATCGTGTCCACCAGCGCCGAGCCCACCACCGCGCCGTCGCCGATGCGCACCGCCTCCGCCGCCTGCTCCGGCGTGCGGATGCCGAAGCCGATGGCGACCGGCAGGTCGGTGTGGCGCCGCAGGCGGGCGACCGCCTCGCGCAGGCTCTCGACGGTCGCGCTGTGCGTGCCGGTCACGCCGGTGATCGAGACGTAGTAGACGAAGCCCGAGCTGCCGGCGAGGACGCGCGGCAGCCGCGCCTCGTCCGTCGTCGGCGCGACAAGACGAATCAGGTCGAGTCCGTTCGCCCTGGTCTGCGGCTCGATCTCGTCCGCCTCCTCCGGCGGCACGTCCACGATGATCAGCCCGTCCACGCCGGACGCCGCCGCGTCGGTGCAGAAGCGGTCCACGCCGTAGGCGAGGATCGGGTTGTAGTAGCCCATCAGCACCACCGGCGTCGCATCGTCCCCGCGGCGGAAGTCGCGCACCAGGGCGAGCACGCCGGCGAGCGTCGCACCGGCCTTCAGCGCGCGCAGGCCGCTGCGCTGAACCGCCGGGCCATCCGCCATCGGATCGGTGAAGGGCACGCCGATCTCGATCAGGTCCGCCCCCGCGCCGGGCAGGCCGCGCAGGATCGCGAGCGAGGTGGCGGCATCCGGGTCGTAGCCCTCGACGAAGGTGACCAGCGCCCCGCGGCCCTCGCGCCGCAGCGCGGCGAAGCGCTCCGCGATGCGGCTCACAGCGCGACCCCGAGATGCTTCGCCACGGTGAAGATGTCCTTGTCGCCGCGGCCCGAGAGGTTGAGCACGATGATCCGATCCTTCGGCATGGTCGGCGCGAGCTTGATCACCTGCGCCAGCCCGTGCGCCGATTCCAGCGCGGGGATGATGCCCTCCAGCCGCGAGCAGAGCTGGAAGGCCTCCAGCGCCTCGTCATCCGTCGCCGTCACGTACTGCACGCGGCCGATCTCGTGCAGCCAGGAATGCTCCGGGCCGATGCCGGGGTAGTCGAGGCCAGCGCTGATCGAGTGCGCCTCCCGGATCTGGCCGTGCGCGTCCTGCAGCAGGTAGGTGCGGTTGCCGTGCAGCACCCCGGGCCGGCCGCGGTTCAGCGAGGCGGCGTGCTCCTCCGTGTCGAGGCCGCGACCCGCCGCCTCCACGCCGTACATCGCGACGCCGGGATCGTCGAGGAAGGGATGGAACAGCCCCATCGCGCTCGACCCGCCGCCGACGGCGCAGACCAGCGCGTCCGGCAGCCGGCCCTCCGCGGCGAGGATCTGCTCGCGCGTCTCCTCGCCGATCACGCACTGGAAGTCGCGCACCATGGCGGGGTAGGGGTGCGGCCCGGCGACGGTGCCGATGCAGTAGTAGGTGTCGCGGACGTTCGCGACCCAGTCGCGCAGCGCCTCGTTCATCGCGTCCTTGAGCGTGCCGGCGCCGGCGGTGACGGGCCGGACCTCGGCGCCGAGCAGCTTCATGCGGAAGACGTTGGGCTGCTGCCGCTCCACATCGGTCGCGCCCATGAACACGACGCATTGCAGCCCGAACAGGGCGCAGGCAGTGGCCGTGGCGACGCCGTGCTGCCCCGCGCCGGTCTCGGCGATGATGCGCTTCCGCCCCATCCGCCGGGCGAGGAGGATCTGCGCCAGCACCGCATTGATCTTGTGCGCGCCGGTGTGGTTGAGCTCCTCGCGCTTGAAATAGACCTTGGCGCCGCCGAGGTGCTCGGTGAGGCGCCGCGCGAACCAGAGCGGCGAGGGGCGGCCGACATAGTCCTTCAGCAGCGCCCGCCATTCGGCGAGGAATTCCGGGTCGCGCCGTGCCGCCTCGTAGGCCCGTTCGACCTCCAGGATCAGCGGCATCAGGGTTTCGGCCACGAACCGTCCGCCGAAGGTGCCGAAGCGGCCGCGGGCGTCCGGTCCCTGGCGGAAGGAATTGGGCGAGATGGGCTTGTTCACGGCGGCGGCGATCCCCGGGCTCGACCGGATCTCTTAGCGCCGGGGGGGCGGGGGTGGAAGCGGCCTTTCCCGGCCTTCGCCCGCCCCCGCCG